>JAAYVJ010000452.1 GCA_012517265.1 Planctomycetota bacterium
AACACCGCGGACCCCACCAGAAACTCGCGACGGCTCACGCATCCCTGTTCGTGACAATGCAGCGGACATCTTCCCGCAGTCATGACGACCTCCCGCAACCGAAGCATCGGAATCGTGGACGGCTCACACGCCGGTATGGTACGGGCCGCGGCGGGCGAGTTCAAGGGCCTGCCCGGGAAAGACGTGGACGTGACGATCCCTCTGCGTTACGATGCCGGCATGAGACTTCGATATCGACTGCCGTGCGTCATGACCTTCATCGTAGCGGGGATTGCCGCCGCGGAACCGAACGTCCCGGCGGGTCTGCCGGTCTTCAAGCACCATTCGATCGTGCTGGACTACAAGGACCTCAAGTACAATCCGTGCAACGACGTCATCATCCCCAGCGTGATCCGCACGGAGCATCTCGACAAGCCGCTGGGCAGGTACTACCTCTACTACGCCCCGCACAACGCCCCCGGCGGCATCTGCCTGGCCTACGCCGACCGGCTGGAAGGCCCCTGGAAAGAGTACGAAGCGAACCCGATCATTCGAAAAGACTGGCCGCCGCACTACAGCGTCTCGCACGTCTCAGGGCCGGAGGCCGTCTGGGTCGAGGAGGAGCACGAGCTGTTCCTCTACTATCACGGCGAGAACAACGTGACGCGGCTGGCCTCCAGCGTCGACGGCGTCCACTTTCAATACGAACGCGTCGCAATCACCGCGGCCATGTTCGACCGGTCCATCGAGGCCTCCTACGCCAGGGTCTTTCGCTACACTTTGCCCGGCCGGGACAACCGCTGGATCATGCTGCTGATGGGCAACTGCCAGGGCACGCGGAACATCTACCTCGCCTGGTCGAAGGACGGCCGCACGTGGGAGCCGCGCCGCGAGCCTCTGCTGACCCCGCCGCCGGGGACCAGCCAGGTCGCCCAGGCGTGGTACCTGCCTTGGCAAGGCAAGCAGTATCTCATCTACCACGCCCACGAGGCCAGGGACAAGACCTATGCCTCCCTGCACATCAGTGAAGTCGATCCGGCGTTCGAGCACACTCGACATCTCGGCGTTTTCTGCGACCGCAGGTCGTTCTCGCCGGACAACGTCGCCCAGATGAGCCCCTGTTTCATCGCCGAAGGCAACCGGCTCTACCTCTTCACCAACGTCGGCCCGCGTCTGAACCAGAAGATCGCCCTGGCCATTGCCGAGATTCCGTAGGGTGGGCTCTTTAGCCCACGCGTGAACTTCGCCGATCCGGCCACGGAGCGAATGGCTCGGATGGGTAATCAGCGTGACAACCGAGAGAATGACCGCGAACGAGATGAACAAAACCGCTCCGGCGACAACGAGGAATCGGGCCTTGCCGAACGACTTCGACGAAAGTCGCGATGCGGCGGCAAACGCGAGCAGGATCGGCAGAATCGACAGCGACGCCAGGATCGCGACGGTCATCATATCCTGTCCGAATCCGCCGGTGAGCAGGCCGGCCCCAAGGAAGCCGAAGCAGATCGCAGCCGCCGACAGAAAGGCGACGAAGCGGCCGCGCTTCCCGATGCGATCGGCAAGCAGCCAAATCATGGAGAAGCCCAGGACAGTAATTGTGAAAAACGTGTTCATCTGGGCCCTGTCTCCCGTGGTAGCCTTCGCGATCGCCATGAATGCCCAATAGCCCGCGGCCAACAACGCAATCGGCGCGAGAATCCATGCGGCTTGCAGAGCTCGATTCTCCTTGAGAACAACGAACGCCAGCGACACCAGCAGCCACGGGATGAATCCCTGGGCATGATACAAGGGACTGAAATGGTAAGAGACAGGTTTGCCGTCGGTCGGGCCGAGTTCGCCGAGATCGGCTGAGACCACGATTCGCAGCTCTCCGGACACGGTATAAGGTACTCGCCACGAGTACGAACACCAGGACCCGCCTCAGCCAAACTCGAACTTACCGACGCCGACCTTCGCGTCGCCCTGATAGACTGAGAACGTCAGTTCGGGATGCTCGGAGATTCCCCAGAGATCATACTTCTTCCCATCGGCGCCGATCAGCTCGTAATCGAGCTTGAGATAGCTGCCCATCCGTTCGATCCGGACCGTGTGGTTCAATGGAGCGGCGGCCCCGTACTTCTCCATCTTCTCTTCATCGGCGGCCGAATGAGCAGGAGCCTTCGGAGTCTGTGTCACAGCCTGAACCGGCCAGAAGATCCAGTCGCCGTTCTCGGCGAACATGCGGGGCGCGCCGTTCTGACCGGTTCCCTGGCGACCACCGTCGTCGACGAGATTCTCGCCCCAACTGTAGAGCAGGAACCCCTCGGCGGTCCGCTGATAGCCGAAGGACTTGCCGCTGTAGGGGTCGAGGGGCAGAGCGTTCAGGTAACCGGCAGGCACCAGCGCGTCGAGGGACGATGGATAGCCTCCTTTGTCCCTCGCGTAGCGCATCACCGCCAGCGTCGTCGACAAAGCCCGGCGGCCCGCCTGAACGCGCCAGACAAGAGCCACCATCCGTTCCATCGCCGGAGTGGACACCGACAGCAGGAAGCTCTCACCGGCAAGGGCCTTCCAGCGGGCCTGCCTGGCTTCGTACTGCGGATCGCTCGGCGGCGTCTCCAGGGCGAGCTGATATTCGCTGTAATATCTCTCGATCAGCGAAGTCATCTCCCGCCTGTCCGGATACCCGAACAACAGCAGCGAGGTCAGGCCGTCCTTCACTCCGCCAGCCGCCAGCGGGAGTCCTTCCTTCAGGACATGGCCATTCCCCGCCCCGTCGTCGGTGAACGTCCGCTGGACCATCGCCAGCCAGATGGCCTTGTCGCCCGCGGCATCCAGGGGTGACGAATGTCGGGTGTAAAGGTCCGCCAGGTGGGCCTGAACGCGAGCCAGATCCTGCTCTGCGGTCTTGTAGGAATCCAGCAGCGTCAGGACGGTCTGGGTCGCCATCGCCTCGATCGCGATCCCGAGTAGTTGCTCGCCCTGCGTCCCTCTGCCTTCCACGTGCATGCCGAAATCCATCAGGACGAGGCAGTCGTCCAGCGCGTCGCCGAGACCCCCCCGGCAGGCCTTCCACAGAATCGACGCGCGAAAGGCCTGTGCCAGATCCCTGTAGCCCGGAGCAAATGGGTAGAAGGCCCGGTTGAAAGCCCAGGCGGGGTCTTCCAGGAGGTTCAAACCCGTCATGGTCTGCGACGGCTCCGGGACGCCCGCCAGCAACGGCTCTTGGACGGCCTTCTCATACTCGACCCAGTAGTCCGGCTTTGCGACGCCTTGTCTGAGGAGTTCGAATGCTCCTGCGTTGTCCTCCGCCACCTGAGCCAGGATCCGACGCTGCGATTCGTTCATATCCGCCG
>JAAYVJ010000453.1 GCA_012517265.1 Planctomycetota bacterium
CAGTGAAATCGCCGATTGAGCCAAATTGACAGGAAACCTCCTATGCGATACAATCATTAGACGTCGAATGGAGGAGAGTGATTGGCTTCGAGCGGAGTTGTGTTATGACCAGAAAGAAGGGCCACAAGACGGAGGGTCTTGTGGTGGATGCCAAGTACGAGGGCAAGCACGTGGCGTTCGACCCGTCCGCCGGCACAGAAGTGATCGCCTCGGGAAAAAACGCCGGTATGGTCGTGGCACGGGCCCGCAAGCGAGGTGTCGAGGTTCCTGCCATTATCTTCGTTCCAAAAAGCGACGAACCTTCGATCTTCTGACCCATGCCCATCCAGCAATATCCATTCACGCGAATCTCGCCCAACTACTCGCGTCCGATGTTGTGGATTCGCGTGGCCAACGCTCATGCGGACGTTCCGCCGATCGTTGTCAAAGCCGTCGTCGACACGGGTGCGGACGAGTGCGCATTTCCGGCGTCCATCGCCGTTCATCTGGGCCACAGGCTGCGCAAGGGTCTGGTGAGAAAGACGGTTCGAACAGCCAGCGGCAAAACCCCGGCTTTCTCTCACATGTCCCGCGTGGAAGTATTGTCGATTCGCGAAGACGGATTACCTGGAACGCAAGTGCTCTACGCATTGCGAGAGGTTCCCATCGATTTCATCCAGGGATGCGAATCGTTTCTCCTCGGGACACGCAACTTCTTGAAACCCTTCCTGCTTGAGATCAACTATCCGGCCGAGGTCTTCTCAATTCGAAAACCGCCACAAAGAACGGGGTGATCACGAACGGCATGCATCAACCGTCGCGCGACGCTTTGTCCATCTCGCGGAGTTCCGCGATGCGGATGTCGGCCGGGCCTCGGATGGGGAAGTGCATCACGTAGACGCGGGAGCCGCCGAGGTTCTCCTGCCAGCCGTGAGTGCAGTGGCGTGTGCCGCGGAATTTGTTGTAGGTGACTTTGCCTATGAAGCACACGACCTTGGGTTTGTAGGTCCGAACAATCTCCGGCACTCGCTCGACGCCCGCCCGCTCCTCGCCTTTGCCCAGCTCCGTGACGACCCGCGTAGGCCGCTCGACCAGGTTCACGAAGCCCAGGTGGTACTGGGACCCGAATCTGCGGTCGTACATCTCCTTGAGGCCTTCGTCGCTTCGAAGGTTGTCTTCATCCTCCCGGAGCAGGCCGGCTCGGTTCAGCAGGTACCAAAAGGTCTTGTTGTTGGAGAAGGGGACGCCCCGGCGGTAGGACCCCGGGTGTCGGTTGATGCCTACGAAGAGGATTCGAACGCCCTTGTCCACTCTGTACTCGATCATACGCTCCGTACGGCGGCCCGCTCGCAATGGGCATGCTATAATACCTTATTTTTACAGCACTTACGGCTGATCCATCCCCGGTCGCAGACGGCCAAAACCGCGGGCCGGCGGCGGTGATAGCGGGTCTCCGACGCGCCGTCGCCGCTGAACAAAAGCCCCAGGCTCCGCTAGTAACAGTGTGGCGGATGGATTCGCGGCGGCGATTCGGCGCACGAGCGCCTGGCGGGAAGCCAGAAGCGTGCGTTCGCAGCCGGATTCTCCGCGGGCCAGTTGACTTTGTCCTCGTCGATCGCTACACTGTCGATCTGACGAGAGGATAGGGCGGTGTCAAAAGATTACTCTTGTGTTCAGTCTGTGTGAGAACCATGCCTGAGGCGGTTTCGGAGAACGACGGGTACGAGGTCTTTTCAGAGAAGAAGGAAGAGTGTGGGTTGTTCGGCATCTTCGGCGACCCCGACGC
>JAAYVJ010000056.1 GCA_012517265.1 Planctomycetota bacterium
GCGGGCCTGTTTGATGCTCGTACTCGAGAACGATGGCTTAGACCATGTCCTTGAGGCTCTTGAGGGCGCGGATCTTGACGACGTTCCGTGCCGGCTTGGCCTTGAACATGGTCTCTTCGCCGGTGAAGGGGTTGATGCCCTTGTGGGCCTTCACGGCGGGTTTGCGCACCACGATCAGCTTCATCAGGCCGGGGACCGTGTAGGCGCCGGGGCCGCGACTGCTGAGACTCTTGCCGATCTGACCGGCCATCGCTTCGAACACCGAGTTGACTTGTTTCTTCGTCAGACCCGTCGTCTCCGCGATCCCGGCCACGACCTCGCTCTTACTCATCGGTTTGCTTGATTTGTCTGCCTTCTTCGCCATACCCCATGGCCTCCTTGCTGCGACACAACAGGAAAATGATTTACACACGATGGACATCGGCCACTTTTATGCCGAAATCCAGCATTTCCATACGGTTTTTCAGGACCCCTGTCAAGCGAGAATGCGAAAATATCGGGAAAACCAGATGTTTTTCGGGGCCTCTGTCCGTTTGGAGGCTGTTTTACCGCACCAAATGCCTGTACTTGATGCGGTGCGGCGCATCCGCCTCCTTGCCGAGCCGGCGCTTGCGGTCGGCTTCGTAATCGGAGTAGTTGCCCTCGAACCAGCGGACTTCGCTGTCTCCTTCGAACGCCAGGATGTGCGTCGCGATGCGGTCGAGGAACCAGCGGTCGTGACTGATCACGACGGCGCAGCCGCCGAACCGCTCCAGGGCTTCTTCCAAGGCCCGCATCGTGTTGACGTCGAGGTCGTTGGTCGGTTCGTCCAGGAGCAGGACGTTGGCGCCCTCCTTCAGGAGGCAGGCCAGGTGAACACGGTTGCGCTCGCCGCCGGAGAGGTTCGCCACGCTCTTCTGCTGGTCCGTGCCTGCGAAGTTGAACCGCGCCACATAGGCTCGCGAGTTGACTTCGAGCTTGCCCAGGCGGATCGTGTCGCGGCCGCCGGAGATCACTTCCCAGATGGTCTTTTTCGGATCGAGACTGGCGCGGTCCTGGTCCACGTACGCCAGACGGACGGTGTCTCCGATCGTGATGGTGCCGGAATCGGGGGACTCCTGGCCGGTGATCATGCGGAACAGCGTGGTCTTTCCTGCGCCGTTCGGGCCGATGATGCCCACAATGCCGCCGGCGGGCAGATCGAAGGACAGGTTCTCGAAAAGAACGCGGTCGCCATAGGCCTTCGTGAGGTTCTGCGCCTTGATGACCAGATTGCCCAGTCGCGGCCCCGGCGGAATGTAGATCTCAAGGTCCTTGTCCTGCTTTTCCACGTCCTCCCTGAGCAAGGCCTCGTAGGCGTTGATGCGGGCCTTGCCCTTGGCCTGGCGGCCCTTGGGCGACATGTGAATCCACTCCAACTCGCGCTGCAGAGTTTTCTGACGTTCCGTCTGGGCCTTGGTCTCCTGTTGCAGCCGGGATTGTTTCTGGTCGAGCCAGGACGAGTAGTTGCCTTTCCACGGGATGCCGTGCCCGCGGTCGAGTTCCAGGATCCAGCCGGCGACGTTGTCGAGGAAGTACCGGTCGTGCGTGACCGCGATCACCGTGCCTGCGTATTGCTGAAGATGTCGTTCGAGCCAGGCGATGGTCTCGGCGTCCAGGTGGTTCGTCGGCTCGTCGAGCAACAGGATGTCGGGCTTCTGGAGCAGGAGTCGGCACAGGGCCACCCGGCGTTTCTCGCCGCCGGAGAGGACCCGGATCGGCGTATCGCCCGGCGGGCAGCGCAGCGCGTCCATCGCCATCTCCAAACGCGAGTCGATGTCCCATGCGTCCAGGTGGTCGATCTGCTCCTGCAATTGCCCCTGGCGCTCCAGAAGCGCGTTCATCTGGTCATCCGACATCGGCTCGGAGAATTTCTCGCTGATCTGCTCGAACTCCTTGACGAGGTCCACGACCGCTTTCAGACCCTCCTCGACGACGGTCTTGACCGTCTTGTCCGGGTCGAGCTGCGGCTCCTGTTCGAGATAGCCCAGGCTGTATCCCGGCGACAGGACCGCTTCGCCGTTGAACTCCTTGTCGACGCCCGCCATGATGCGAAGCAGCGAACTCTTGCCGGAGCCGTTGAGGCCCAGCACGCCGATCTTGGCCCCGTAGAAGTACGAAAGCGAGATGTCCTTCAGCACGACCTTGTTGTTGCCGTAGGCCTTGCTGACGCGCATCATCGAGTAGATGATCTTTTCTGCACCATTGCTCATTCAGAATACCCTTTTGATGGAAGTAGATCGCCCATACATGAGCCGGCCACTATACCGGGAGCAACCGTTTCTGGCAAGACGCAGTGCGGCGGCGGGCGAATCGCGATGTCGTTTGCCCGGCGGCTCGTCCTACGATATGATGGCGGAGGACCCGAGTCGGGCTCGGGTCCCTGTTCCCGAATACACAGGCCAGCGGTGAGGAGTTGATCGATGGATCATTCGATGAATCGGCGTGATTGTCTGAAGGTGCTCGGCCTTTCCGGATTGGCGACGGGATTGAACGCGTCGCGGGCGCAGGCCCAGAGGGTGGGCGAGTCCTCCGGGTTTCAGAGTTCTATCATTGCGAGCCGCACGGTGCAGCCGGGGCGGGTCAACGCGACGTTCGCGGACGGCAAGGTCGTCGAGCCTCGGCGCGAGTTGACGATCCTGGACACCACCGACGTGCTCGTGGTCGGAGGCGGTCCGGCCGGGGTCGTGGCGGCCATCGCGGCCAAACGCGCCGGCGCCAAGGTGACGCTCGTCGAACGCTACGGCCACCTCGGCGGCCTCTGGACCGGAGGGCTGGTCCTGCTGGTGCTCGGACACATCGTCCAAGGGGGAAAGCAGGTTTGCCAGGGGATCGGCGAGGAGATCATGCGGCGCCTGGACAAGATGGACGGCGCGATCATCGACCGTAAGCCGGGCGTCAATCCGACCGTTGACGCCGAGGCGGTCAAGTACGTCATGGTCGAGATGATCGAGGAGGCCGATGTCAACATCTTCCTGCACTGCTGGGGAGTCGAAGCGATCGTCAACGAGGGCGCTGTGCAAGGCGTTGTGTTCGAGAGCAAGTCGGGCCGTCAGGCCATTCTCGCCAAGGTCGTCGTCGACGCCACGGGCGATGGAGACGTCTTCGCTTCGGCCGGCGCGGAGTTCGAGCATCGCTCGCACAACGTCGGACTGGTCTACCGCGTGGGGAACCTCGACCGGGTCGATCCGGGCAAGGCAGGGGATTCGCCCGCGCCCAAGCGGATCGGGGCGCCCACGCCGGTTGCAGGAGTCAACTGGGTGAACCTCCGCGGGCCGGAGGTGGACGGCCTGGACGTCAAGACGCTCACGCGGATGGAGCTGAGCCACCGCAAGTACATCTGGTCGCACGTCCAGAAGACCCGCCAGACGCCGGGATATGACAAGGTGTACTTGATGGAGACCGCGCCCCAGCTCGGCGTACGGATCACGCGGGTTCTCCAGGGGCTCCAGACCATTTCGCTCGACGACCTCAGGGCCGGCACGAAATTCCCCGACGTCGTCGGGGTCGGCGGCTCCGAGAACGGCAATCACGGCCCCTGGCAGATCCCCTACGGCGCTCTGGTGCCTGCGAAGATCGACAACGTCCTGGCCGCCGGGCGGTGCGTCAGCGCCGAGATTCGCATGGCGGACCTGGTGCGACTGATTCCGAACTGCTTCGTGACGGGACACGCCGCCGGTGCGGCGGCAGCGGTGGCGGTGCAGGACGGTCGCCGGCCTCGCGACGTGGACGTCGCCAAGGTCCAGAAGATCCTCACCGAGCAGGGGGCCTACCTGGGGTGACGCGAGACGAACGATCCGAGATCTCGGCCCGCGGGCGGCGCAGCCGCGCGCGACAGGTCGTTCGCGCGGCCTGTCTTCTTGCCGCGGTGGGGGCTCTGTGGCCCTTCACAGCCGAGGTGGGTTCTCTCCGCTTGGTTCCGTCGCTTAGCCCGTTTGTCGCGGTCTCGGCGGGGATCGCTGCCCGCGCGGTTCCCCTGGCCGCATGGCTGGGAATCGTCGTGGGCGTCGTCGCGATGTTCCAACGCCGGGTTCTCTGCCGATGGATCTGCCCGACGGGATTGTGCCTCGAAGGGGCGAACTGGCTGGGGCGCCGACTCAAACGCAATCCCGGCCGGTGGCCTTCGATAGGGCGGTGGATCGTTCTGTTGACCCTGGGAGGCGCATGCCTGGGCTATCCCCTTTTGTTATGGTTGGATCCGCTGGCTCTCTTCGCCGGCGTCTTCACGACGTTCGGCCTCGCAGCGGTCGTCGCGTTCACGATCCTGTGGCCGGGCCTCTGGTGCGGGCGCCTATGTCCGCTCGGTGCGTTTCAAGACCTGTTGCACGCGGGTTTCGCATCGGTTCGTTCTCTCTTCGTTGGCAAACGCGATGGGAGCGAGGAAGCCGGCCTTTCCCGGCGGGTCGTTCTGGGGGCGGCCGCCGGCGCAGGGTCGGCTGCGATTCTGTGTTTCGCTCAGAGGAACGACGCCCCGGCGCTTCGTCCGCCGAACGCTCGCACGGGGCCGCAGTTTCTCGGTTTGTGCACGCGATGCGGCAACTGCGTGCGGGTCTGCCCGACCGGCGTGATCGAGCACGACGTGGGAGGGCACGGCCTGGCGAGCCTGCTGACGCCGGTCCTGAGTTTTCGCCGCGGCTACTGCCGCGAGGATTGCACGCGATGCGGCGAGGTCTGTCCCAGCGGCGCGATCCGGCCGTTGCCTGTTCGGGACAAGGCGACTGTCCGGATCGGACTGCCGCGAGTGGATCGGGATGTCTGCCTTCTGAGCGAGGACCGCGAATGCTCTGCGTGCGCCCGTTGGTGCCCGTACGGCGCGATCCGCTACGTCTTCTCCGAGGAATCGTACTCGCTGCAGGTGAAGATCGACCCCCAGAAGTGCAACGGCTGCGGTGCCTGCGAGGCCGCCTGTCCGACGAAGCCCCGCAAAGCGATCGTGGTTCTCCCGGTGTGATGGAGACATCCGGAAGAAGAGAGGTTCTTCACGGAATTGTGGGGACGAGCGAATATGGATTCCGCCGCGTCGCGGCGGGAGTGTTGCGTTGGAGCCACCAGCATGGAGGGGCGTTGCGCACCCCTATGCGATGTTCGGTCTGGCACGCGAACGCCTCGTTCGTGTTCGAGGCCGAGGCCTCAACACGACAAACTCGCCTTGCACGACCGTTGTAGGCATGCCGCTCCGGCGGTTCGAGGGATTCCCGGAGTTTCGAAGAACTCAAAGCAAAGAGGACGGGTGACAGTGTCAAGAGCCTGCCGCCCGTCCTGTCGTTTCCGAATCTCTGCCTTTGCAGCTACTTCACATACTCCA
>JAAYVJ010000454.1 GCA_012517265.1 Planctomycetota bacterium
CGGATGTCCCCGGCCCAGTCCTGTGCGAACGCCGAGGCGTCGGGCCGGCCGATCACCACGACCGTCGTGTGGCAGCCGGCGCGTTGGGCCCATTCCGCCAGCCGCTGGTACATCGGATCCCAGCGCAGCACGATGAATACGATCTCGGAAATCTCCTGGAGCCGGTCCTCCAGAAGCGGGCCGATCTGATCGATGGCGTAGTCCTCGGACGGCTCGATTCCGGCCAGGATCTCGTGAATCCGCTCGAGCCGCGTGCCCTTGGGATACGCGGTGAACTCATGCCGCCGGGCTCCGGCCAGCAGCAGGTCGATCAGGCAATCCTCGCGGATCGAATAGGCAACCGAGGCACACAAACTCACGGCGGCCTCCAACTCCACGATCTGGCCGGATTTCGACCGGGGCCTGTCCTCGGGCATCCGCGTGTCCAGCACGAACGCGGCGTAGTCGTCGAAGTCGTCGTCGTATTCCTTGGTGGCCGGAGCCGCCAGGCGGGCCCAGGCACGGACGTCGATCCTGCGGGGGGAATCCCCCGACATAAACGGACGGCTCCCGATGTACTCCGGCGTGTCCCCCGAGCGGCCGGACGACCGCTGGCTGCTGGTGTTCACGTGCCGGCTCCTGTAGTGCAGGGAAACCCGCAGCCGGAAAAAGGCCGGCAGGACCAGGAGCGTGTGACTCTCGGCCTGCATCGTCCCGATGCGAAGCAAATTGAACGGGAAACTCGATTCGCAGATCGGCAGACCGATCTGGTGACACCCGCGACGCCTGGGCCGGATCGCCAGCGTGATCTGGGCGGTCTCGCCGGGCATCAGGCGGCCGATCGTCTGCGGCGGCCCGACCTGCTCGACCGCCTCGGGCAGAGCGGCGAACCGCGCCGACAGGCTGTAGGCCGTCAGGCGTCCGGTGTTCTCGATCGTGTAGGCCAGATGCGTCGTCTGTCCGGCCGGCACCCGGTCGGGCAGATTGCCCGTGACCCGGATTCGCGGCCGCAGGACGAATCCGACCGCGAAGGCCACAACGCACACGGCCGCCAGAATCGCCAGGGCGCCGAAAGCGGGCACCACCAGACTCGCCAGGACGACGAAGGCGACCCCTTGCAGGTACACCTTGCCCGCCTCGGTCAGACCGACACGCAGCTTGTCCTGAGCCTTGTCCATCGAGGCCGCTCCCTCTTCAGACCGGAATCTTGATCCGGCCGACGATGTCCGCAACGATCTGCTTGGCCGTGACGCCGCCGTAACGGGTCTTGGAGGTCAGGACCATTCGATGGGGCAGCACGTGCGGCGCGCACCACAGAACGTCGTCCGGAATCACGTAGTCGCGTCCCTCGCAATACGCGCGGGCGCGGGCCGCCCGGCCAAGCATCAGCGTGCCTCGCGTGCTGATGCCGAGCTGGAGCCGGTTGTCGTATCGCGTCGCGTGGACGATCTCCACGATGTATTGCAGGATGCTGTCGTCAACGTGGATGGCGGCCACCTCGCGCTGCATCTCGCAGACCTCCTCCAGGTTGAGCGTCGGTTCGATCTTGTCCAGCGGCTCGGACCGGCTGTGCGACTTGAGGACGTCGACCTCGACCTCGGCCGCCGGATACCCGATCCCCAGCCGCACGAGGAACCGGTCCAACTGCGCCTCCGGCAACGGGTATGTGCCATGGAACTCCAGCGGGTTCTCCGTCGCGATCACCAGGAACGGCTGCGGCAGCGGGTGCCGTTGGCCCTCGATCGTCGCTTGGCTCTCGTTCATCGCCTCCAGCAGGGCCGACTGCGTCCGCGGCGAGGCGCGGTTGATCTCGTCGGCCAACAGAATATTGCAGAAGATCGGGCCCGGCTCGAATCGGAACTCGCCGCTGACCGGGTTGTAGACCGAGGACCCCAAAATGTCCGCCGGCAGCAGATCGGGGGTGAACTGGATCCGCCGGAACTTGGCGTCGATGCTCTTGGCCAGCGCCTTGGCCAGGGTCGTCTTGCCCACCCCGGGGACGTCCTCGATCAGGATCGAGCCGCCCGCCAGCAGAGCGACGATCACGACGTCGATGCTCTCCGGTTTGCCGTAAATGACTGTCTGCAAGTTCCCCTTCAGCCGCGACAAGCGCGGGTTCTCGCTGCGAACGGTCGTCACGTCGGCCTCCTGAAGTGTCATTCCATTCGATCCCGGGGCGGCACAAAACGCCCGGTCCATTCGTCACCTCACAGGCCAGTATACCCGTCGCCCTCGCGCTCGGCAAGCCGAAGCGCGCGCCGAA
>JAAYVJ010000057.1 GCA_012517265.1 Planctomycetota bacterium
GGCGGGCCGATGCCCCGCATTCACGTCCCGCGCCCTGGCGTAGAAGAGAACCGCGTCGCCGACGTGCAACTCGTGCTGCTCCAGTTCGAGCACAGCCGTCATCAGCGTATTCCTTCCCCCCTGCGGCGACACGGATTCCAGTACAACCGGCTCCCGCCCGGGCAGTTCGCAGACCAACTCGGCCCGCTCCAGCCCGAAGTCGTCCGTCACCTCGAACGCAATTGGAATGCTCGCGACATCGGTGGCCAGGCAGTCGCCTTCAGGCGAGACCAGCTTGAACTCGGGCCGCTCGTTCGACTTGAGCACAACCTGAAACTCCCTGGGTTCGCCGCCGGGAAGGCCTTCGGAACTGACCGCACTGAGCCGGATCGACGAGGACTTGTCGGCCGTGAATTCGAAGCCAAAACGATTCTCCCCGCCGAGCGACCGCGTGACAGGCTGCCCGTTTGGCCCGACCATGGTCGCTTCGCGCAATGCGGTGGAAGCCTGGGCGGTCAATTCGACGCGACTGTGAGGCAGGACCGCTAGCGGTTTGTCGGTCAATTCGACCTCGTAGGGCTGCCCCTGTGCCTCGGACGCTTCCCCGCCATCCCGATCCGCACCCCCCTGCGGCGCGCCCGGCGGAAACACCTTGGCCGTGACGCGTTCGATCGAAGGCAATTCGCACACATGGAGTTCGTGCGAATCCGACCGCGCCCCCGGCGTCTCGAATCGATACTCGAACCGCCCGGGGGCGTCGAAGGACTTCGTCGCGGTCAGCAGCGTCCGACCCTCGGAGTCGGTGGTCCGAGTCAACTCGATCCTTTCACCAACGGCCTTCGACGAGTCATTCGCATCGTTCGGGTCAAGCGGCGTCAGAACGAGCGACCCCGATTCAGGCACACGGCCTTCGACCTGCGCTTCGAATGTCACCGGCATGTCCACGCCTGCGACCACGTCGCCCGTCCGGGACTCCAGAACCGTCGCCGGCGCCGGCTCGACGGCGGAGAAAGGCCGCAACAATCGGGTAAGGTACGAGGAGATGAACAGCACGTTCTGGCGAACGAACAGCCCGACGACGCACGCACAGAGCAGGACGAAACCGGCCAGGAGATATCCCTGCCATTTCTCGATCATGGAATCGAATCGGCACCCCCGGGCCGCGAAGTCCACCTGCCGGACCAACTGGGCTGCGAGGGCCTTGGAATAGGGGTAATCGCTGCGTCCCTCGTAGTACTCGACCGCAGCGACAAGCTGCTGATCGAAGCTGTGCCTGCCCTCGATGTAGTTGGCGGCGTTGGCGTAGGTCATGTCCCGGCGCAGCACGCGGACGATGAAGTACAGTCCCACGGCCGACAGGGCCAGGAACAGGACCAGCGACAGGACGCGGCCGAAAGTCCCAAAGCGGACGTGGTGATCGAGCCATGCGTATCCGCCGATGTAGAGCGACACGCAGGCCAACCCCAGGGCCGCGATCCGCAGAACGCTCAAAGCCAGCAGCCACCGCCGCACCTGCCCCACCCGGGCGATCAGGTCCTTCAGAATTTCGTCAACACCGCCAGTCATCTCGGTCCACGTCCAGCGCATGAAGGCAAGTCATCTCTTCAACCTGTTTGTAATCGCAGGCTCCACGAGCAGCAGCACGAGGATCACCCACGCAATCGCCCGCCAGAGGGGTTTGTCCTGCGTGGGCGGCCCCGCCTGCACGAGCGACCGCTCCCGGTCGGGCGCGATCGGGAATGCCCGCCTCATCGCGGCGGCCACGGCGTCCTCGTCCGGCCGGCGAAGATCGGTCTCGCTCTGCGGCAGATTGACGCCGACGTGCAGCGCCGGCCCGCTCATCGTCCGCATCCACCCTGTGCCCTGCGGCGATGGCACTACCATCCGCGTCCCTTCGAGCACCGCCCTCGTCATGCCGCCGTCGCAGTTCTGGACAGCGACGAAGGTCCGGCCGGCGGCCCGCATCGCAGGGGGCACGTCGAACGCCGGTCGATCCTCCGTGGATAGGCAGAACCGCCGGACCTGCTCGCCCTCGCCCACCAGGAATCGGCAGAAAGCGACCCACGCCCCCGACTTGGCGAGCAGTCCGCGGGAATCGTCGACGCTCGTGTTCACCAGGATCGAGACGCCGGCGTTCTGCGTCTGGGCGTAGACGAACGGGGCACCGTTGACCAAGCGCCACACGCATTGCGCGCCGTTCGACGTTCGACATAACCAATGGCCCTTCAAGGCGATCCTGTCGAATCGATAATTCGCGAGGGACTGCGCCGTCTGCTCGCTGAACACGGTCCCTCCTCCCGCGGCAGGCTGCTGCTCAGGCCATCCGACCGCCTGGTTCCATTTCTCGGGCACCGCGGGAATCAGTCCTTCCTGCATCAGGAGATCGGCCATCTGCGGACTGCCCAGTTCCGTCGCGAAGAAGACCAGCCGCCCGCCGCGGGCCAGACAGCCTTTGAGCAGACTCGTCGGATACGAGGCGCCCGTCGGCAGACAGGAGAACACGATAACGTCGGCCCAGACCAAGTCGTCGCTTCGCAGGTTGCTCTCGCGGGTCTTCCGCACGCTCAGGCCGCCGCCCGAGTCCGTCCCTGCGAGGGCCTCGATCGCGGCCTCAAACAGGAACGCCTCCTCGGCCCGGCCGACCACGAGAACCTTCGTCGCCGCGACCTGAGGAGTGCAGACTCCAAGCCGGTGGACGTCGTCCGCCTCCAGGCCGTCCTGGGGTTCGAGAGCCAATTCCACCGGCAGGCACGACCGAATCACGCCTTCAGGCCGCGGACCCAGATCGATCTGCACGCGGACCACTCTCCGCTCGCCCGCCGGCGCCGTCACATCCGCAATCACGGGCCGAAGATCCTCGCACCGGGCGATCAGCTTGCGTTGCTGTTGCACATCGCCGCCATTGGCCACGACGACGTCGAGGTCGAGCTTGTTGTTGACGAAACCGGCCGGACGGGCGTCTACGATCGCCATGTTGGCCACAGGCGACGCAGGAGCGATGATCTCGTAGGATGCCGCATCGACGGCCGCAGGCCGGCGAATCCACTCGAACTCCCGCAGTACATCCGGGGCGAAGTCGCTGAAGACGACGGCCGAGAGCGCGTCGCCGGGCGAAGAAATGGAACTGTGCGACTCCAGCGTCTTGACGAAGTCGCCGGGTCGCGCGCTCCTGGACACGACCGTCAATCGTTTGATCTCCGCAAGGGCCTGACTTCGAGCGAGCCCCTCGGCCGTCCTGCCCGACGCCAGGCCGCAGACGGTGAATACCGTATCGGCCGGGGCTTGACGCACGCGATCGACCGCCTTGTCGATCATCCTGGCGAATAAGGTCGAACCGCCCTCGCGATAGGCCATGGACGGCGAGTCGTCCAGGCCCAGGCAGAGGATCGACTTGTGCGGCTGCACAGTCGCATGGACCTTCAGCACAGGTCTGGCGAACAGAACCGCGATCAGCACGATGATCGAGCACCGCAAGAGCAGGACCAGCAGATCGCGAAGCCGACGGCGGGAGTGGCTCTCCTGCCGCCCGGCCCTCAGGAATTGGAGCATCGTGAACGGCACTCGGCGAAACCTAGGCTTGGCCAGCAGGTGCGCCAGGATCGGCCCGATCACGGCGGCCGCTCCGAACAGGAATGTCCAGGCCAGGAAGCTCACATCAGCCTCCTTCGCTTGAGCAGATAGGCGATGAAGGCCCGGTCCAGGGGTTCCGAGGTCTCCAGCAGGCAGTAGTCGATGCCGCTCTTGCCCAGGGTCCTCTTGACGTTGTCGAGGAAATCGCCCACGCGCTGCCGGTAGCCGTCGCGAATCGACTGTGGAAACGTGCGGAACTTGTCGCCGGTCTCCAGGTCCTCGAACTGGATCAGCCCGTCGTACTTGAGGTCCAGCTCCCGGGGATCCATCACGTGAAAGACGATCACGTCATGCTTGAGGAACTTCAGGTGGGCCA
>JAAYVJ010000455.1 GCA_012517265.1 Planctomycetota bacterium
ACGCGGCCAAGGTCCACCTCACAGGCGGCGAGCCCTTTCTCTATTGGGACCACCTCGTCGAGATCCTCCGCAAGGCAGGCGAGCAAGGGCTCGGCCCGGTCGATCAGATCGAGACGAACGGCTTCTGGGCCACTGACGACCGGCTCATCAGAGACCGCCTGTCGACGCTGACCTCGTTGGGCATGGAGCGGCTCAAGATCAGCGTCGATCCCTTCCACCAGGAGTACGTGGACATCGAGCCGGTGAACCGCCTGGCCTCGCTTGCGGTCGAGGCGCTCGGGCCGGACCGGGTCCAAGCCCGGTGGGAGGAGTACCTCAGCGAGCCGGCTGACATTCGCCGGCTGTCCCAGGGCGAACGCGACCGGGCGTACGTCCTGGCCTACCACGAATACCCCTTCCGCCTCACCGGCCGGGCGGCGGGACATCCGGCGCACCTGTTGGCCTCCAGGCCGGCCGAGACGTTCGAACACATGAACTGCCTGGCCGGATTCCTCGGAGCCAAGGGCGTCCACATCGACCCCTACGGCAATGTCTTCAGTGGCACGTGCAGCGGGATCATCCTGGGCAACGTGAATCAGACGCCGCTGGAAGAGATCTGGAAGGCGTTTGACCCTCGCGGGGACGGGCCGGTCGGGGTCCTCTGTGAGAAGGGGCCCTGCGGCCTGCTCGAAGAAGCGAGCGACCTCGGTTACGAGGAGTTGCCCGCCTACGCCGGCAAGTGCCACCTGTGCACGCACGTGCGGCAATTCCAGTTCGAGAACGGCCTGTGGCAATCGGTCCTCGGTCCGGCGGACTGCTACGCGTAACCGTTCGAGGCCTGAGAGCACAAATCTCGAGGATGTGCTACTTCGCCGCGGCGACGGCGTCCTTGAGGTTCAGCGTGCCTTCGTAGAGGCTTCGGCCGACGATCACGCCGGCGACGCCAACCGGCTTGAGCTTGTGGATGTCGTCCACTTCCTTGACGCCGCCGGAAGCCACAACCGGCGTCTTGACCGCCTGGACCAGCGAAGCCGTGCGTTCGATGTTCGGGCCGCTGAGCATGCCGTCCTTGGCGATGTCGGTGTAGATGATCGCGGCCAGGGGAAGCCTGTCGGCCTTGGTCGCGAACTCCACCAGGGACTCGTGACTGTCCTCCAGCCAGCCGTGCGTGGCCACCGTGCCTCCGCGGGCGTCCAGGCCCAGGACGAGCTTGCCCTTGAACCGCAGGGCCATGTCGCAGAACCATTCGAAGTCGCTGACCGCCTTGGTGCCGATGATCACCCGCGAGACGCCCATATCGAGCAGTTCGCGGATGGAGGCCTCGTCGCGGATGCCGCCGCCGACTTCGATCTGGAGCAGTCCGAGGGCCGCGATCGCGGTGATGGAGGCGGTGTTGACGGGCCGCCCGACCTTGGCGCCGTCGAGGTCCACGATGTGCAGCCATCGAGCCCCGTCGGCGTGGAACTGCCTGGCCTGGGCGATCGGATTGTCCCCGTAGGTGATCTGGCGGTCGTACTGCCCCTGGATCAGGCGGACGCACTTGCCGTCCCGCAAATCGATGGCTGGGATCACATCCATGAGTCGCACCCTTTGCAATTGACTATCGACGATCGGCGATTTACCATTTGGCCTCGGGTCCCATCGTAGGGCGCGCAACGGGAAATGTAAACCCCAAATCGCTGGAGTTCGGTTATGAGCAAGCTGTTTTGTGGTTCCTCGGGACTTCTTCTGGCGATCCTGTCGGGTCTGGCGTTCGGGGCGGCCAAGCCTGTGATCCTCGACACGGATATCTGCGACGACATCGACGACACCTGGGCTCTGTCGGTGCTGCTCAAGTCGCCCGAACTCGACTGCAAACTGGTCGTGACGGCGGTAGGGAACACGGAACTGAAGGCCAAGGTCGTCGCCAAGCTGCTCGCCAACGCCGGGCGGTCGGACGTCGCGGTCGGCATCGGAGTCAAACAGGGCGACGGCTCCCACCGGCAGGCGGCTTGGGTGAAGGACTATGATCTGGCCTCCTATCCCGGCAAGGTCCACAAGGACGGCGTGCAGGCGATGATCGCCGCGATCATGAATGCGCCGACCCGTGTCACGCTGATCGCCCTGGGCCCGCTGCCCAACGTGGCCGAGGCGCTCAAACGCGAGCCGCGGATCGCCCAGAAGGCGGATTTCGTCGGCATGCACGGCAGCGTCTTCGTCGGCTACGGCGGCAAGAACACCCCCGACGCCGAGTACAACATCAAGCAGAACGTCGAAGCGGCAAAACAAGTCTTCACGGCCGGATGGCCGATGACGATCACGCCCTTGGACACCTGCGGCCTGGTCGTTCTCGACGGTCCGAAGTAC
The DNA here is from genome assembly GCA_012517265.1 of Planctomycetota bacterium. GTDB lineage: Bacteria > Planctomycetota > Phycisphaerae > Sedimentisphaerales > Anaerobacaceae > PLanc-01. Next base: position 2,326 of record JAAYVJ010000455.1, read on the forward strand.
CAGATGCTGCTCCAGAAAGACAGCCCGATCGTGAAGGCCCTGCTCGAAAACTACCGGCTCTGGCTTGTCGATGGCCTGCAACAGGATCGCAAGGATCTCGACGAAGCCGGCCGCCTGCGTCTGGCCCAGGAGCGGCTCCACCACGGCAGCTCGACCCTGTTCGATACCGTCGCGGTCTATCTGGCGGTCAGCCGGGACCTCGTCGAGATGAAAGAGGTGCCCCTTCTCGTCACCGACGACGGCTTCACCCGAGTTGTGGAAGGCGCCAAGATGGTCCACTGCGCCGTGAAATGGAAAGACCTCGACGGCTACGAGACCTGGCTCGTCGAGAGACTGACAAGAAATTGATGATGGATGATTTGTGATTGACGATTGGGTTTCGCTTGTCCCTGGGAATCTCGAATCGCAAATGGTAGATCGCAAGTTGTAGATTGAAGGGGTACTGCCATCGCAGAGGAATTTCGTCCTATCGTGGTGGTCGGCAGTTCGAACATGGACTTGGTCGTCAAGTCGCCCCGGATCCCAGTGCCCGGCGAGACGATCCTGGGCGGCGAGTTCCTCATGGTTCCCGGCGGCAAGGGGGCCAACCAGGCGGTGGCGGCCGCCAAGCTCGGCGCGAAGGTGTTCTTCATCGCCCGGCTGGGCAACGACCTGTTCGGCCGCAAGTCGCTGGACAATTTCCGTCTGGAGGGGCTGGATACGACCTACGTCGCGTTGACCTCCGACGCTCCCTCCGGCGTGGCCTTGATCACCGTCGACCATGGCGGCAACAATGCGATTGTGGTCGCCCCCGGGGCCAACGCCAGACTTTCGCCGGACGACGTTCGCCGGGCCGAGGCCCAGATCCGGTCGGCCGGCGCGGTCGTCGCACAGCTTGAAGTGCCGATGGCGACCGTGCAGTGTGTTGCGGAGATCGCCTACGACGCGGGCGTTCCTTTCCTTCTGAACCCGGCGCCTGCCCAATGGCTGAATCCCTCGCTGCTGAAGGTCGTGTCGGTTCTGACGCCGAACGAGAGCGAGGCCCGCATTCTGACGGGGATCGACGTGGTCGACGCCGCCTCGGCCCGCAAGGCGGCCGAGATGCTGCTCGGCGCCGGCGTCAAGGCAGTCATTGTGACGCTGGGGGACAAAGGGTTCTTGCTCGCCGAGGGCAACGCGACCGAGTTGGTCCCGGCGATGAAGGTCAAGGCGGTCGACACGACCGCGGCGGGCGATGCCTTCGCCGGCAGTCTGGCCGTGGGGCTGGCGCAGGGCCGGAACCTTCGCGAGGCGGCGTTGTTTGCCAATCGCGTGGCGGCATTCTCCGTGACGAGGCTGGGCGCGCAGACATCCATGCCGACCCGGAAGGAGCTGGAAGAGTTCACGGCAGGGTGATTCGGCAGCCGACGGCGGGAAAATATCAGCAGACTACATGATGTCGAGGAGACTGGAATGAAGAACGCGAGAGCAGGGATGTGCGGACTGGCCGTGCTGGCGATCGCCGGCATGTTGATCGGTGGGTGCAAGAAGCAGGACGACAAGCCGAAGGTCGTGCTGCTGATGAAGTCGTTGGCCAACGAGTTCTTCAAGACGATGGAGGACGGCGCCCTCGCGCATGCCAAGCAGCACCCGGAGGAGTACTCGCTCAAGGTCATCGGCATGAAGAACGAGACCGACGTGGCCGAGCAGATCCGCAACGTCGAGTTGACGATCGCCCAGGGCGCCGATGCGATCGTGATCGCTCCGGCGGATTCCAAGGCTCTCGTGCCCATCTGCAAGAAGGCGATGGACGCCGGCATCATCGTGGTCAACATCGACAACAAGTTCGACGAGGAAGTCCTCAAGGACAGGGGCGTCAAGATCCCGTTCGTCGGGCCGGACAACCGCAAGGGCGCCAAGCTGGCCGGCGTATACCTGGCCGCGAGGCTCAAGGCCGGCGACAAGGTCGCCATCATCGAAGGGGCCCCCAACGCCTACAACGGCATCCAGCGGAAGATGGGCTTCGACGACGCCATGAACGGCAGCGGCATGAATGTCGTCAGTTCCCAGACGGGCTATTGGGAGACGGACAAGGCCCAACCCGTGGCGGCGGCCCTGGTCAACGAATACCCCGATCTCAAGGCGATCCTGTGCGCCAACGACAGCATGGCCCTCGGCGCGGTCACCGCGGTGAAGGAGGCCGGCAAGGTCGGTTCGATCTACGTGATCGGGTTCGACAACATCGCCGCGGTCCGGCAACTGCTCAAGGAAGGCAAGATCCTGTGCACCGTCGATCAGCATGCCGACCAGCTCGCGCGGTACGGCATCGAGTACGCGTTGGAGATGCTCAAGACCCGGGCCCAGCCGGCGGACAAGGAGACCCCGGTCGATCTGGTGACGGCGGAACTGCTCTGAGGAAAACCCGAATCTCGAAATCCGAGCTCCAAAACAAGCACAAATTTCGGATTTCGTGCTTTTCTTCTGGATCCTTATGAGTCCCACGGCTGACAGCCTCCTCCTCGCATCCTGCATCGCCAAGTCCTTTCCCGGCGTGCAGGCCCTCCGCTCGGTCGATTTCGACCTGCGGGCCGGCGAGGTCCATGCCCTGGTGGGCGAGAACGGCGCCGGCAAGAGCACGCTGACGCGGATTCTCGCCGGGATCGAGAGCCCCGACGCCGGGCGCATGGCTCTCGGTGGCCAGGCCTACTCGCCGCGGTCGCGGGCCGACGCCGAGGCTCACGGCGTCCGCATGGTGATGCAGGAACTCAATCTCGTCGCCAACCTGACGGTGGCCGAGAACATCTTCATCGAGCGAATGCCCAGTCGGCTGGGGTTCATCGACTATCGCCGGCTCCACGAATCGGCGCGCGATGCGATGGCCAAGGTAGGCCTGGAGGACGTCGATCCCGCCACGCCGGTCAAATCGCTGGGCGTCGGCCGCCAGCAGATGGTCGAGATCGCGGCGGGCCTGTCGCGGCGGTGCCGGGTTCTGGCCCTCGACGAGCCCACGGCGTCGCTGACCGACAGCGAAGTCGAGAGGCTCTTTTCCCAGATCCGCAGGCTCCAGGCCGAAGGCGTCGGGATCATCTACATCTCCCATCGCATCGAAGAGGTGCTGAGCATTGCCGACCGCGTCACGGTCCTCCGCGACGGGCAGATCGTGGGTGTGCGCACGGCGAAGGACGTCGCCCCGGAGGACGTGATCCGGATGATGGTCGGCCGGGACCTGGGCGACGAATGCCTCGCTCCCGTCGGCGGCAGGGGGGCTCTGGCCCTTCGCGTCGTCGGATTGACGCGAGGCGAGCGGGTCCGCGACGTATCCTTCGAAGCCTATCGCGGCGAGGTCCTCGGCGTCGCGGGTCTCATGGGCTCCGGACGGACTGAGACTGTGCGGGCGGTCTTCGGCGCCGACGTGCCCGAGGCCGGAGAGGTGTACCTCTACGGCGACGAGGAGCCGGCCCGCATTCGAAGGCCGCGCGACGCGGTCCGGCGGGGGATTGCCCTGTTGACCGAGGATCGCAAGGAGCAGGGCCTGTTTTTGTCCCTGCCCGTCCGGGCCAACGTCTCCATCGCGAAGCTCGCGGCCCTGAGCCGACTCGGATGGATTCGTGCGGCCCGCGAACGGCACATTGCCTGCGAGTACGCCCGATCGCTGGGCATCAAGTGCTCGTCCGTCGAGCAGACGGTCGGCCATCTCAGCGGCGGCAACCAGCAGAAAGTCGTCATCGCCAAATGGCTGCACCGCGACTGCGACATTCTGATCTTCGACGAGCCGACGCGAGGGATCGACATCGGGGCGCGCTTCGAGATCCACCGGATGCTGAGGGATCTTGCGGCCCGCGGCAAGGCCATCCTCCTGGTGTCCTCGGATCTCAAGGAGTTGATGGCGGTCTGCAATCGGATCCTCGTCATGTCGGCCGGTCGTGTGGCGGGGACATTCCAGCGGGACAGTTGGAGCCAGGAAGCCATCATGAAAGCCGCGTTCAGCGGATACGTCCAGACATCGGGAGGCGCCACCGCACATGAGCGATGAATCCAAGGGCAGCAACGTCCGCGGACTGTTGGCCGACTACCTGGGCATGACGATCGCCCTGGTCGCGTTGATCGCCGTTTTCAGTCTTTCGGCCAAGCACTTCCTCTCGCAGGCGACGTTCCGGACTCTGGCCAACCAGATCGCCGACGTCACGATCGCGGCGGTGGGGATGACGTTTGTGTTGATCGTCGCCGGGATCGATCTATCCGTCGGATCGGTCATGGCGTTGGCCGGGGCGGCCCTGGGCATCGCCGTGGTCAATTGGGGCGCGCCTCTGGCCGTCGGCGTGGTTCTGTGCCTGCTGACCGGCCTGGCGTGCGGCGCGGCCAACGGCTTGATCGTCATCCGCTGGTCGCTGCCCTCGTTCATCGTCACGCTCGGGATGCTGGAAGCGGCCCGCGGCGCGGCCTACCTCGTGACGGACTCCCGTACGATCTATATCAACTCGATCGACATCCTCACGGAGCCGGTTGTGGCGGGGCTCTCGGCTCCGTTCTTCCTGGCGATCGCGGTGGTCTTCCTGGGGCAGTTGGTCCTGTCCCGCACGGTGTTCGGCCGCTATCTGGTCGCCATCGGCACGAACGAGGAGGCGGTCCGGCTCTCAGGCATCGACCCGCGACCGTACAAGCTGGCGGTCTTCGCCCTGTCCGGCCTGTTGGCGGCGGTGGCCGCCGTGATTCAGACGGCCCGCATGTCGTCGGCCAATCCGAACACGGCCACCGGGTTCGAACTGCAGGTGATCGCGGCGGTCGTGATCGGGGGAACCAGCCTGATGGGCGGCCGGGGCTCGGTCGTCCGCTCCTTTTTCGGCGTGCTGATCATCGCTGTCCTGGGGACGGGCCTGGCCCAGGTCGGCGCCCAGGAGTACACCAAACGCCTGATCACCGGCTGCGTCATCGTGGCCGCAGTGATTCTGGACCAGTATCGTCATCGGTCCCGGCGGACCGACTCCCTTCGCTGAACCCCCCTCTGGGTTCCTGCAATCCCCGCCCCCGTGTGCATCAATCATGCGGGACTGTCCCTGAGCGTTTGGGGGTGGATGCGTTTGCACCATTTTCACGTTATGCAACAAATCCTGTCTTGACAGACATGCCGCCAGGAATAATAATTGAAATCGCATCGCAACCCTGTGTGTGTGATGGAGGTACGGACCATGCGTCTAGTACTCAGGCAGAAGGATGGCGAGACGAAGGAGTATCAGTTCGCTCAGGGTCCGATCAATATCGGCCGGGCGGCGGACAGTCAGATCTTCCTTCCCGATCGGACGGTTTCCAAGAAGCACGCCGTCATCGTCTGCGATGGCGACGGATGCTGGATGGTGCAGGACCTCGGATCGGCCAACAAGACCTACCTCAATGGCGAGCCGATCCATCAGGCCCCCATCAAGACGGGCGACTCCATCCGGATCACCGACTTCGTCCTGGATGTCGTCGTCGAGGAGGTCGCGGACGGGTCTCATGCCGTGCAGTTCGAGGACACCTTGAATCTGGAGGCCGGGCTGGCGACGCCGTTGCATGAGACGGTGGTTCGCAAGCCGGACGCCGGCCATGCCCCGGCGATGCGCCTGCCGGCCAAGCGGCTGTCTGACTTCTCTCACGCCTGCGACGCGATCTGCCGGTCGAAGAGCCTTGAGGAGCTGCTGGTCACGATCCTCAATCTGTGTGTCAAGCAGTTCGGGGCCTTCCACACCTGGTGCGCCCTGCGAGAGCAACCCAGCGGCCCGATGACTTACCACGCCGGCAAACGGCGGGACGGCGGGACGGTGGAACTGAGCGAGTTGAAGCTGGCCGACAAGATCAACCAGGCCGTCGAACGCAGCCAATCCCTGGTGATGCCGCGGGTGGCCGCCGACGTGGAGGAGAAGGCGAGAATCCGTTCGGCGCTGATCGCCGCGATCGCGGGACCCTCCGGCTGCTACGGCGTGATCTACATCGACAACGCGATGGTTCACGACCACTACACGCTGGGCGACCTGGACTACCTGATGCTCATCACGGCCCACACCGCGGCGGTGCTCAGCAAACTGCTCACGTAGTCGCTGGCCTGTACGAGAAGAAACGCGGCGAGGCGGCTGCGCGAGGCCGAGCATGGGGCCGTGTGCGCCGGGCCCGGTCCTCCTCAGGGTGTCCGATTTGCTTGTCCATCTCCCCCCCGACCGGTATACTCTTGCCTTACTCGTATCTAAGGAACAGGGTAACCATGGGCAAACTCAAGGAAGTGCTGCGGTTGCTGGTGCCCAGCGCGACGGTGTTCTTCGCCAGCGGATGCATCATGATCCTGGAACTGGTCGCCTCGCGGCTGGTCGCACGGGATTTGGGCTCGTCGCTGTACACGTGGACGTCCATCATCGGCGTCGTGCTGACGGGCATCTCGTTGGGCAACTACTTCGGCGGACGGATCGCAGATCGCCATCAGGCCCGGCGGGCGCTGGCCGTGCTGTTCGGACTGGCCTCGGCCGCCTGCGTGGGCATCATTATCGTCAACAACGCGGTGGGCTCGTGGCTGTGGTTGTGGAAGCTGGGCTGGCCGGCCCATGTGTTCCTCCACGTTCTTCTGGTCTTTCTGGTCCCGTCGGCGCTGCTGGGGACCATCGCGCCGGTGGTCGCCAAGATGGCTCTGGATCAAGGTCTGCCGACCGGTCGCACGATCGGCGACCTCTACGCCTGGGGCGCCGCCGGGAGCATCGCCGGGACGTTTCTGGCCGGCTTCTATCTGATCTCCACCTACGGCAGTGTGGCCATCATCTGGGGCATCGGAGCGGCCATGCTCGCCGCGGGGATCCTCTACTGGCTCAGTTGCTGGTTTCTGTACGTCTGGGCGATGATCTTCGCAGCGCTCCTGACGATGGGCATGGCGCCGGCCGATTGGGCCCGGGACGCGGGGGCTTCCGCGTTTCTTCGCGAGCCGGCCGACCCGAACGTCCTGTACGAGGCCGAGACGGCTTATTGTCACGTCGCGGTTCGTCAGACCTCCAGGCGGCCCGACCGGCGGGCCTTCATGCAGGACAAGCTCATGCACAGCGAAGCCGTCATGGGCGACGTCACGAACCTGCAGTACTTCTACACCCGGATTTTCGCAGGCTTGACGCATGGGCTCAGCCGCGGCCGGCAGGATCTGTCCCTGATGGTCATCGGGGGCGGCGGCTATGCTTTCCCACAGTACCTCAAGGCCACCTGGCCGAGCAGCCGGGTGGAGGTGGTCGAGATCGACCCCGGCGTGACCGAGGCGGCGGTCGCGGCCTTCGGGCTGCCCGAGAACAGCGGCATCGAGACGGTCAACCTGGACGCGCGGAACTATGTAGGCCAGCTCCTGTTGGGCAAGGAGCCCGCCCGACGCTACGACGTCATCTATGAGGACGCGATCAACGACTACTCCGTGCCGTTCCAGTTGGTGACGCGGGAATTCAACGAAAAGATCGCGCGTCTGCTGACCGACGACGGCGCGTACATGGTCAACCTGATCGACACCTACGACAATGCCCGGTTCCTCGGGGCGGTCGTGGGCACGGCCAGACTCACGTTTGCGAACGTGTACGTCCTGACCAGCGAGACCGGCTTGCCGTCCCTGCGGGACACCTTCGTCGTGGTCGCGACGAAGCGGCCGATCGATCCGGCTGCGCTGCTGGGGGAATACAACAAGCACCTGGAGTTCTGGCTCCTGAGCGAGTCGCAGGTGGACCAGATCCTGGAGCGGGCCGGCCATGCGATTCTCACGGACGACCACGCCCCGGTCGAGCACATGCTGGCCCCGGTCGTCCGGCAGAGCGCCGCGGAGATTCTCGCCCGCCGATACCTGCGCGAGGCGACGAAGCTCCAGGCCGCCAAACAATATGAGGCAAGCGTCGGGAAATACCGGGAGGCGGTCGCTCTCAATCCGTCGATGGCGTTGAAGGCCTGCAACGAGATCGGCATGATGTATGTGGCTCAGGGCCGCAACGACGAGGCGGTCAAAGCGTTCGAGGAGGCCATCCGAGCCCAGAAGGACGCCGGCGGCAAGCAGACGGCCGTCGGCTCGGTCCATATGAACCTGGGCATTCTCCTGGATCGCATGAAGAAGCCCAAGGAGGCCAAGGAGCAGTACGCCAAGGCGGCCGAGTGGTTTCGGATCGAGCTGGAGGAGAACCCCGGTTCGGTCGTGGTCTGGCACTGGCTCGGCGACATGGAGGCCAGCATCGGCGATTTTCCCAAGGCGTCCGACGCGTTCGCCAAGGCGATGGCCCTGGAGCCCTCGAATCCCATCCACTACGAGAAG
>JAAYVJ010000456.1 GCA_012517265.1 Planctomycetota bacterium
AGGAATCGCCGCACGGCATCAATGTACGCGGCATGTCCGGCACCTGGATCCAGCCCCGGCGAAAAGCGGGCCGAATCGACGGAGGTCTCCCCGCCAGATCAGCTCGACTGCTCGTTAGCGATCCTCGACCGACTTTCGCAGTTCGCGGCAGGAGCTGAGAAATTCCGCGGCGGACATTTCCCGCAGGAAGACCAGGCCGCGGGTCGCGCGGATCACCGCCTTGGGGTGGTTGTAGAACCACTCCCGACCCAGGCACGTCTTGATCTTCTGATACTGCTCGACCTGGATCCGCTGGGCCAACTGCGAGAACGGGCCGTCGAACTCATAACTCGGGAACGACGCGTCCTTCTGCGTGATGAACGAATCCATAAAAGCGTTGTGCATCACCGAGAACATGGCCAGGCTGACCGGGACGAAGAGATTCGCCTCCGAGGGGTCGAACCGAAACCAGACGTTGCGGTAACCCCAGATCTTCATGTCGACCTTCGACGAGGTCCTCAGATGGATTCGAATCGCCTCGGCCAGGGCCTGCATAACCTTGTAATGCGTGTCCGGCCCGCTGGCCTCCGGATCAAACGCCACGGTGATCACATCGGGGTCCAGCCGATCCAATTCCGCCACGATGGGCGGAACATCGCGTGTCAGAGTGGGTTCTTTCGTGAAGATGTCACCCGTGTAGAAGCCCAGGCGAAGGTGGCGGACGTTCTGGCATTGCCAGCCGTAGTAGCCCCAGACGCATTCGGCCTCCCACTCGCGACACATCCCCTTGAGCCGCTGGATTCGCTCCGGGTCCTTCTTGCCGGGATGGGCCGAGGTGAAGTACTCCTGCAGCTCCGCGACACAGCGGTCCACGCTCTGGAGGGAATCCAGGTCCATCAGCTCGACGAGGTTGCGCAGCATGCGCCGGGCGCAACCTTCCGCCTTGTCGTCCTCGTCATGGGCGGCCACGCCGTCGAGGTACTGCCACACATCGCGGTTCCGGTCGATCTCGTTGCCCCGCGAGAAGTAGTTCTGGTCCCACAGGGTCTTGAACGCGGGCGTCCCGAGAAACCGCCTCAAGCCGGCCATCTGACCCCGCATGAACTGGTTCGTCACGGAGGTGAATCCGCTTGTGAGCGTCATGAAATGGTGTTCGTTGCTCGCCTGGCGGAAGTGCCGCACGATCTGCGCGAAATACCCCAGCATGACGTCGTCATGGTGCGGTTCCGTGTGCAGGAAACACTTGTCCCGGTACACGCGAAGGCCGACTTCGATCTTGCCGGCAAGTCGCTCGTGAACCATGGCCGCCAGTGTGCTCAGCGGCTCGCGGCGGCGCTTCAGGACGACGGAAGCGGGCCGATCGGACCGGCAGTCCGCCTCGGTCAGATCCAGCAGCCTCTTGCGACAGCGAACCGCCAGATCGACCAGGACCTTCTCCACGTCCGAGTCCCCGATGGCCGTCGCCCGTTCGAGAACGCGGACCTGGCGCTCCATCAGGTGAGCGGCCGCTCCCCCCGTGATGTAGAATCTCGCGTTGGGCAGTTTCTGCAGACAGCTCGCGGGGGTTTCAATCGTCTTGTCGGATTGGATGGCCTGGGCCGCCAGCGCCGCCTTCGCCTGGCCGGCGGCGATGATGATCGCGGTGCAGTCGCGATTGTACGCGATGGTGTCCAGGCCGATCGTGATGACCAGGCTCTGCCGTGCGATTTCGATCCCGCCCAGGTCGGTCGCGGCGGCCGCCTGCGTCTCGTAGTTCGTCGGGCACAAACGCGTCGTCGAGTAGTGGTCGGACCCGCGGATGTTGAACCCGATGTGCCCGTCCGGCCCGATGCCGCCCAGAAAGAACCCAATGCCCCCGAGGTCGCGGATCCGCTGCTCGTACTCCATGCACCACTGGTCGATCCGCGACAGAAGGGCTTTCTGCCGGGATTCGAGATGGTTCGTCGCCTGCCGGTAGCGCAGCGTCAGGTCGACGCGGTTGTCCGGCCAGATCGTCGCCAGCGTCTCGCCCGGACCTAGGCCGATCGTACACGGATCGATCAGCAGAGCCTTGGCCGGATCGAGCCCGAAACCTTCGATATAGAAGTGCTTCACGTAGTGCGTGAAGCTGTTGTGCTGCGACGAATCGATGGGATAGAACTCGTCGATCTGCACGAAGTGCAAGCCCCCCATCTCCGGCTTCTTCGACGGGTCGACGCCGGCCTCCCGCAGCGTCTGCTGGATCTCAGGCGTCTCCCACTCGGCCAGAAGCCGCTGCACCCAGCGGATGAAATGCTCCGGCGTCTTGCCGGTGGGCAGCGAAATCACGCCGCCGGGGTTATGCTGGACCCACTCGACGAACCGCATCGCGGCCAGCTTGCCCAGCGAGGGGAAGTTGTCCACGACGATCGTGGGAATTTTCTCCGCGGGCGGATACAGGACATCGAACGACGAGGCCGCAACGGCGACCTCTTCTACCGGGGTCAGAACGATCTTCGAATCACTCTTCATCGCAATACGGACTCACAAAAAGGGGCCATCCTTCACGGAAGCATTGCCCCAGCCTATCAATCTCAGGCCCCTCCTGCAAGCCTTGACCTCCACTCCGGCCCACCGAGGCACATGTCCGCAGGCGCACGAACCTCGTCTCGAAAGGTTGAAATCCCCCCGCCGGCCCTGTATACTCGCCGCCGATCGGTGGCTTCCGCAAGAACGGGGCGCACGGGATGCCCTATCTGCCGCCGGGAGTATTTGCATCGCCGACTCGATGCACTATCACACGTCTCGACAGAAAGGCAAAGGCATCGGATGGATAGCATGTTCAGCGTCAAAGGCAAAGTCGTGGTCATAACCGGTGGCGGCGGGATTCTGTGCGGCGCGATGGCCAAGGCCCTGGCCGCAGGCGGCGCCAAGGTGGCGGTCCTGGACCTGTCCGAAGCCGCGGCGACGAAGGTGACCGACGCGATCAAGGCCCAGGGCGGCACGGCGATCCCCGTCGCGTGCAACGTCCTGGACAAGGCCGCGATCGAGCAGGCCAGGGACAAGGTCGTCTCGACGTTCGGCAAGGTCGACATCCTGATCAACGGCGCAGGCGGCAATAAGAAGGAAGCGACCACCTCGCCCCAGATGTCGTTCTTCGATCTGCCGGCCGACGCGGTCCGTTTCGTCTTCGACCTGAACTTCCTGGGCACCCTGCTGCCGACCCAGGTCTTCGGCAAGCTGATGGCCGAGCAGAAGGCCGGCAACATCCTGAACATCTCCAGCATGAACGCCTTTCGCCCGCTGACGAAGATCCCGGCGTACTCGGCCGCCAAGGCCGCGATCAGCAACTTCACGCAGTGGCTGGCCGTTCACATGTGCCAGAACTACGCCAGGGACATCCGCGTCAACGCGATCGCCCCGGGCTTCTTCCTGACCGAGCAGAACCGCTTCCTCCTGACCGACGAGAAGACCGGCGGCCTGACCCCTCGCGGCGAAACCGTCGTGAGCCACACGCCGATGGGCCGGTTCGGCTCGCCCGACGAGCTGTTCGGCGCGATGTTCTGGCTGCTCAGCGACGCGTCCAAATTCGTCACCGGCGTGACGATCCCGGTCGACGGCGGCTTCTCCGCCTGCTCCGGCGTCTGACGCGCTCGTAGTGTGCCCGTAAGGGCATATCTTCTATTCTGGTGTGCTGAAGGCGAAGATAACGCCTTACGGCGTCACTATAAACAAGGGAGGCATGACGATGGAACAGAACGGTCTGACACGTCGAGGATTCCTGCGGTCCAGCGGAGCGGCGGCGATGACGCTCGGCGCGATGACCGCCGGCGCCGCGCCGAAAAGGCAGAAGCTCCAGAAGGTCCCCAACGCCAAGCCGCGAAACGTCGTCTTCATCCTGGCCGACGACCACCGCTTCGACTTCATGGGCTTCATGGGCAAGGTGAAGTTCCTGGAGACCCCGAACATGGACCGCATGGCCCGCGAAGGGGCGCACATCCAGAACGCCTTCGTCACGACGTCGCTGTGCTCGCCCAGCCGGGCGTCGATCCTGACCGGCCAGTTCTCCCACAAGCACGGCGTCGTGGACAACAACACCGACATCCGGCCGGGCCTGGTGTTCTTCCCCGAGTACCTTCAGCAACTCGGCTACGAGACCGCGTTCATGGGCAAGTGGCACATGGGCCACGACAGCGACGAGCCCCGGCCCGGCTTCGACAGGTGGGTCAGCTTCCGCGGCCAGGGCGAGTACTACAATGGCACGCTCAACGTCGACGGCAAGCAGGTCAAGACCACAAAGCACATGTCCGACGAGCTGACGGACTACGCCGTGGACTGGATCAAACAGGACCGCAAGAAACCCTTCTTCCTCTACCTCTCGCACAAGGCGGTCCACGCGATGTTCGAGCCGGCCAGGCGGCACCTCGACCGGTACAAGGACGCCCCGCTGGACTATCCCGCGAGCATGGCCGACACCGAGGCCAACTACCGCGGCAAGCCCCGCTGGGTCAAGGAGCAGCGCAACAGTTGGCACGGCGTGGACTACATGTACCACGGCCAGATGGAGTTCGACACGTTCTACCGGCGGTACTGCGAGACGCTGCTGAGCGTCGACGACAGCATCGGCCGGGTGATGGATTGCCTCAAGGAGATGGGCCAGGCCGAATCGACGCTGGTCTTCTACATGGGCGACAACGGCTTTTGTTTCGGCGAGCACGGCCTGATCGACAAACGGCACATGTACGAACCCTCGATGCGGGTCCCCCTGCTGGCGTACTGTCCTGAGCTCATCAAGCCAGGGACAAAGGTCACGCAGCTCGTGCAGAACATCGACATCGCGCCGACGGTCCTGGAGGCCGCGGGCGCCGAGCCGCCCCAGCACATGGACGGCCGCTCAATCCTGCCTCTGCTGGCGGGCAAAGCCCCGCCCTGGCGGAGCGAGGTCTTCTACGAGTACTACTGGGAGGCGAACTTCCCGCAGACGCCGACCACGTTCGGGGTTCGGACCGACCGCTACAAACTCATCCACTATCACGGCGTCTGGGAGACCGACGAGCTGTACGACGTCCTGAACGATCCCGACGAGATGGACAACCTGATCGACAAGCCGGAGCATCGGACGCTCGTCGCGGACCTGCGAACACGCATGTACGACTGGCTGGAGAAGACCGACGGCATGCAGATTCCGCTTCGCCGCGAGGTCGGTGGCAAGAGCGACAAGCGCGGGCCCAAGACCGCCTCGGAATTCAAGTTCCACGAAAAGAGCCAATGACCGAGATTGACGCAATGACACACGTAGGGTGGGCTCTCAACCCACGTGTGAAATCGCATGAAGAGAGGGACGCGTGGGCTGAGAGCCCGCCCTACATGCCATTGGCCGGCTCTGATCGGGAGTCGGAATGACCGCGGCACATCCGTCCTCGTTGGAGGAGTTCACCCCGCGCCACGAGTTCCTCGTCGCCCTCGATTCGGACGGCACCGTGTTCGATACGATGACGATCAAGCACCGCGATTGCCTGGCCCCATGCATGATCGCATGCTTCGGCCTGGAGCCGGTCGCGCAAGCGGCCCGCGAGTGCCTGGATTTCGCGGGCCTGTTCAGCAAGACCCGCGGCGCGAACCGTCACAAGACACTCCGGCGAGTCCTCGGCGAGTTGCTGCCGAGCCACCCGGCGGTCGTGACAAGCGGCTTTGTCGTCCCCCGACTGCCTCACTACTTCGCCTGGGTGGACGATCCCGACAACGTGCTGAGCGGCCAGGGGCTCAAGCACGCCGTCGCCGCCGCCGTGGGCACCGCCAGGAAAGAGCTGGAACTCGCCTGCGAATGGAACGACCAGATCAACCGGTGCAACGAGCAACGGACCGGCGGGATTCCGCCTTTCCCGTTCGTGCGAGAGTGCATCGAGAAGATGCATGGCAAGGCCGACATGATCGTCGTCTCGACCGCGCCGTGCCGGACCCTGGCCCGCGAATGGACCGCATGCGGACTCGCGGAATACACGGCGGCGATCGCGGGTCAGGAGATGGGCACGAAGGCCCGATGCCTTGAAGCGGCCGCGAAAGGCCGCTACAATGAAAACTGCGTCCTGATGATCGGCGACGCGCCGGGCGATCTGAACGCCGCCAAGGTCAACGGCGCCCTGTTCTATCCGATCGACCCGGGCGACGAAGAGACTTCGTGGAAACGGTTCCACGACGAAGCAATCGACAGGTTCTTCGCAGGCGCGTATGCGGGCCGGTACGAACAGGAGTTGATCGCGGAATTCGATTCGCACCTGCCCGAAAAACCGCCGTGGGCGGCCCGTTCGTAGTGTGCCCGTAAGGGCATATCTTCGAACCGTGCGATGCTCGCAAAGATGTATGAAGACAACGCCTCACGGCGTCATTACAAACGAAAGCCGTGCCACCTGGCGCGATTCAATGAACATCGGTGATCTATGTTGTATTTCAGTCGCGGAACCGAACACGACAATCTCAGCGCCGACGATCTCAAGCAGGGCCTGTACGCCGCCCTGGAGAAGCTGGGCAAGAGACGCAAGGTCATGGCCCTGCCGCCGGACATCACGAGGCTCCACTCGCGGGCCGGCGAGCTGACCCGCTACGCCTGGCAGTACTACCGCGACGCGATGACCGACGTGCTGCCCGCGCTGGGGACGCACGTGCCGATGACCGGCCCGGAGATCCAGAAGATGTTCGGCGAAGTCCCGGCGGATCTCTTCCGCGTGCACGATTGGCGCAACGGATTCACCACGCTGGGCGAAGTCCCCTCCTCGTTCCTCCGCGAGGTCAGCGAGGGCAGGCTCGACTGGTCCTGGCCCGCCCAGGTCAGCAAGCTGATCGCCGAGGGCGGGCATGACCTGGTCCTCTCGCTCGGGCAGGTCGTGCCCCATGAGGTCATCGGCATGGCCAGCTACAACAAGAACGTCTTCGTCGGCACCGGCGGCTCCGAGGGCATCAACAAGAGCCACTTCCTCGGCGCCGTCTACGGCATGGAGCGGATCATGGGCCGGGCCGACACGCCGGTCCGCAAGGTGCTCAACTACGCCTCGGACCACTTCGCCAGGCACCTGCCCATCGTCTACGTCCTGACGGTGGTCGGCGCGACGCAGGCGGGCCCGGTCACGCGGGGCCTGTTCGTCGGGGACGACGTCGAATGCTTCCACAAGGCCTGCGAACTGGCGCTCAAGGTGAACTTCACGATGCTCGACGAGCCCTTGAAGAAGGTCGTCGTCTACCTCGATCCCGAGGAGTTCAAGACCACATGGCTCGGCAATAAGAGCGTCTACCGCACCCGCATGGCGATGGCCGACGGCGGCGAGCTGATCGTCCTGGCCCCCGGCTTGAAGGAATTCGGCGAGGACAAGGGCATCGACAAGCTGATCCGCAAGTACGGCTACGTCGGCACGGACCGCGTCCTGCAGCTCGTTCGCCAGAACGAAGACCTGCGATCCAGCCTGGGCGCGGCGGCCCACCTGATCCACGGCTCGACCGAGGGCCGCTTCACGGTGACCTACTGCCCCGGCTCGCTGACGAAGCAGGAGATCGAAAGCGTCAACTTCCAATACGCCGACCTGCGGACGATGGCGGCGAAGTATGATCCGGTGAAACTGAAGAACGGCTTCAACAAAGTCGCCGGCGAGGACATCTTCTACATCTCCAACCCCGGCCTGGGCCTGTGGTCGACAAGAGCGCGATTCAAATAGAAGACCTTCATGCTATAATGGCATGAAAGAGAATCAAGGCTCCAGGTTCATCTCTCAGAGCGAGGGACATTGTCCCCGTTGTGAAATAGCGTGTGGATGTGTGACTGACTGCAATCCAATGGCGAGACGGTGGTCCGAGGCGCATGATGGCAGCGGGATCAGATACACCGAAGGCAACAAGGCCGGCCAGTATTCTCAGTTCGAAGGGACTTTGGGTTGGCACAATGCTCCTGGGTCTCTTCGTCTTCTACTTCTATCCAGGGTGGATCCACGCGGCACACAACCTGCAGCGGGACAAACGCTCCACTCTGTCGTTATCGGCGGATCTCAGAGTCCAGATCATATCGGGCGATCCGGCGGCGGTGTCCTGGCTTGAAGAGCAGATTGAAGCCGGGAGAGGTTCCATCCCCGCACTCTTGCTGCTACAGAGCATGACAGGAGAGACCTTCGCCCAGGTCCCCAATCTGTGCCGAAGCTATTCGTTCTGTGGAGACACCGGAGAGCGGTCGCGATGGCGTCTGATGAACGCCGGGTTTCGCACCATGCGAGAACAAGAAAGGCAAGCCTACGCCCAGTATAGGCAGAGGAAGAGCACCCTGCGTTTTGATCACCTGCAGAATGTCGATCTCTACAATGAGGACTCAGTCCGCGCCAATTTCAAACAGGGTTGGGACGAACTCGACGGCGGACGCATTTACCTGCTCCTGTCCCAAGAGTCGCAGGGCCCCGACTTCTTCCGGCGAGTAATGCGGTACTTCGAGTGGCTCAAAGAGCGAAAGGGCCTCGCGTACAGAATGACCACCATTACGCTGGCTCCCGGACCGCAGGATTACGTCGAAATCTGCAGCCTGACGGACGCCGCGGATGCCCCGAAAGGACACGGGGTCTACTTCGACGTCTTCAGGAATCAACAGACACAGCAATACGAGATCCATCTCTGAGGGACGATCCCGGCCTTCGCTGCCGACATTCGATGATTCCGCCTCTGGCGAGGCGGGAGTTTTTCGCTTTGGGGCCCCCAGCACATATTCAAGAGGGGTTGGCACCCCGCATGGGCAGCGCCAACCCGTGCCGTGAGGGACTATTCCCGAGCGCCGCTGCGCGTCTGGCACGGTGCCCAGGTCGCACTCCTGCGTTGCTCAAAGCGATAAACTCAAATGCGGATGCCCGACGCCATCCTTGGCTGCAAAACAGCCCCCGTGACGTCAAGACCTATTTGACCACGATGAAGCACAGGTCGTAGGGCTCGCCTCGGGCGACGTCTTCCCGCTCCTTGCCGCCGTTGTCCTGGCCGTCTTCCATGACACTCCAAAGAACGTAGCCTGGCTCGGTCCGCCTGTAGCGGATCGGTTGGCCGTCGAAGGGATCGATCGGCACCTGCTCCAGATACGCCGGAACGAGGTCGGCCAATTGTTCCGGAAGTCTGCCCTTGGCCAGTCGGTGTCGCTCGACGGCCGCAGCGGTCCTGCCCAAGTCCAAGTGCGCGTGCACCCGCGAATCGAGCTGGGAAGTCCTTGCCAGAGGCGGCGCCATGATCTTGGCTGCGATGTGCAGGTGCGAGAGACCGGACAGGCGTGCCTCGATCTCCTTGAATCTCGTCTCCCGCTGCGGCCCCTGGAGCCCCGCGGCCTGGATGCAATCCTCCATGTAGTCCAGCATGTCGATGAGACCGTGCGACTGAACGCCGGGGAGCTTGAAGATCGCGGCCCCGATCTTCGACGGCTCCAACAGGGAGGGATCGTGGATGGAGTCGATCACGGCGCACCGCTCCAGGGCCAGCGCACGAGCCAGATCGATCCTTCCCGCGGTTACGGCCAGCGCGTCGCCAAGCTCTCCCAATTGCGAATCGGTGAAGGCGGTCAGGCTCAGCGCCCGCTCCAGGCTTCTGATCGCCAGCCCGGCGTAGGCGCTCTGCACAAAGTAGGATATCAGCCTGGGCTCATCTCGCAGCGAGTCGCTCATCCGCAGCAGATCCTTGATGCAGCTTGCGGCGGGAGCAGGGTCTCCTTTTTGTGCGTGGTTGACCGCAGCCAGTTTGAGCAGTTGGGCACAAGCCCGCAGTTCACTGAATGGCGGCATTTCCTTCTGATAGTCATAATCGAAGCGGCAGTTCTCAATGCCCCCGGCCTCGTGCAGCAAGGCCAGGCACTTCTCGTTCGCGGCCAGAAACTCCGCGACCGCCTCAGCCATCGACTCGGGGATTCCTGAACCCCGCGCAAGCGTCACGGTCTTCTTGCCGGCAAAGGGGATGTTCACATCCGGCGGCGGGGGCACGAACATACCGATCGCGCTCTGATAAACGCAGGCCGCGTTGTCCGTCCCCATGGGCAGCTTGTTCCGAAGGGCCAACTCGGCCAAGCTCGTCGGCTGACCCGCGGCCCTCAAGGCCTCGAGCCGCCGGTTGGCGCGGACGTCCAGGATCACGGTGTGGAGGATGCCCGCGACCAGCAGCACCCCGAACAGCCCGAGAATCACATGTCGGACCTTCAGGTGAAATCGTCCGCCGTGCCTGTCCCGATCCCCATCGTGGTGCATGCATGGTCCCTCTCAATCGCAGTCATGGTTGTCTTGTGCCGCCGCGGCCCGGCCCCGTCCGGCGGGGCGGCCACCCGATCATACCATAAGACGTTGCCCGGCGGGAAACGTTAACCCGGGCCCCACCAGGGGCGGCATCCCCGGTTCCCGGCCCCTCCGGGCCTCCGCACCGCCCTTTTCTCAAGAATCCCTCATCAATTCCACTAGCCCCTACGCGCCGTGCGGGTTTTCGGGTAGGATGACCACCCTGTTGATCTGTTGAAGAACAGTCGCAACCAAGCGTTGATTTGGGCAAGGAGCAAGTCATCATGGCACAAGCAGATATCGGCCTCATCGGCCTGGCCGTCATGGGCGAGAACCTCATTCTGAACATGGAGAGCAAGGGCTTCACCGTCGCCTGTTACAACCGCACCGTCTCGAAAGTGGACGATTTTCTCAACGCCCGGGCCAAGGGCAAGAACATCATCGGCTGTCACTCCATCGAGGAGCTGATCGCCGGACTCAAGACGCCCCGCAAGATCATGCTCATGGTCAAGGCGGGCAAGCCGGTGGACGAGTTCATCGATCAACTGCTGCCGCACCTGTCGCCGGGCGACATCCTCATCGACGGCGGCAACAGCAACTACCAGGACACGATCCGGCGGACCGCCCACGTCGAGAGCCAGGGCAAGCTCTACATCGGCACGGGCGTCTCCGGCGGCGAGGAAGGCGCCCTGCTGGGCCCGGCCATCATGCCCGGCGGCTCGGCCGCGGCCTGGGAGCACGTCAAGCCGATCTTCCAGAAGATCGCGGCCAAGGCCCCCGACGGGACGCCTTGCTGCGAGTGGATGGGCGAAAACGGCGCGGGCCACTTCGTCAAGATGGTCCACAACGGCATCGAGTACGGCGACATGCAGATGATCTGCGAGACCTACCAGATCATGAAGGAAGGCTTGGGCATGACCAACGAGGAAATGCACCAGGTCTTCTCCGAGTGGAATCAGGAGGAGCTGGATTCGTACCTGATCGAGATCACGGCGGACATCCTGGCCGTCAAGGACCAGGAGGGGCACGCGGTGATCGACCTGATCCTGGACACCGCGGGCCAGAAGGGCACCGGCAAGTGGACCGTGATCGAGGCCTTGGACGTGGGCCAGCCGCTGACGCTGATCGCCGAGGCGGTCTTCGCCCGTTGCCTGTCGGCCCTCAAGAGCGAGCGCGTCGAGGCCTCGAAGGTGCTGACGGGCCCCAAAGGCGTCTTCCGCGGCAAGAAGGCCAACATGGTCAACGATCTGCGCCAGGCCCTGTACGCGTCCAAGATCGCCAGCTACGCCCAGGGCTTCATGCTGATGCGAGAGGCCGCCAAGGAGCACAAGTGGAACCTGAACTACGGGGACATCGCCTCGATCTGGCGCGGCGGCTGCATCATCCGGTCGGTCTTCCTGGGCAAGATCAAGGAGGCGTTCGACGCCAAGCCCGACCTGGCGAACCTCCTGCTGGACCCGTTCTTCAAGACCGCGGTCACCAAGGCCAACGGCGCCTGGCGGCGCGTGGTCACCACTGCGGTCAAGCTGGGCATCCCGGTCCCGACGATCGGCGCGGCGCTGTCGTTCTTCGACGGCTACCGCCACGACCGCCTGCCGGCCAACCTGCTCCAGGCCCAGCGCGACTACTTCGGCGCCCACACGTACGAGCGGGTGGACAAGCCGCGAGGCGAGTTCTTCCACACGAACTGGACCGGCCGCGGCGGCACGACCTCCGCGTCGACGTACGTCGTCTGATGACAGGACTTCTTTCGCCACAGAGGGCACAGAGGACACAGAGAGAATGAAGGCAAGATGAATCGTACGTTTTGTCTTTGCGGCCCTTTTTCATCTCTGTGTATCTCTGTGTCCGTCTGTGGCTGATCGTTCCCCTAACCCTGCCTCGGAGGTAGGTCCGTGTACGACAGCCTGCGGATGCGATCCGTGCAGACTCCGATCATCCCGGTCGTCGGCGAATTGATTCGAGCCAATCCCGGCACGATCTCGCTCGGCCAGGGCGTCGCGTACTACGGCCCGCCGCCGGAGGCGGCTGCGCACATCGAGCGGTTCTTCGCGGACCCGCAGAACCACAAGTACAAGCTCGTGCAGGGAATCCCGGAGCTGCTGGAGGCCATCGAGGACAAGCTCGCCAGGGAGAACGGCATCCGAGTCGGGCCCGGCCGGCGGATCGTCGTCACCGCCGGCGCGAACATGGGCTTTGTCAACGCGGTGCTGGCCGTCACCGACCCCGGCGACGAGATCATCCTGAACCTGCCCTACTACTTCAATCACGAGATGGCCATCGCGATGGCCGACTGCAAGGCCGTCTGCGTGCCGACGGATGACAGCTACCAGTTGCAGCCGGACCTGATCGAGAAAGCGATCACGAGCCGCACGCGGGCGGTGGTCACGATCTCGCCGAACAACCCGAGCGGCGCGGTCTATCCCCAGGCCGCGCTCCGGCAGGTGAACGACCTGTGCCGCCGGCACGGGGTCTATCACATTTCCGACGAAGCCTACGAGCACTTCGTCTACGACGACGCCAGGCACGTCTCGCCGGGCTCGTTCCCCGGCAGCGAACAGCATACGATCTCGCTGTACTCGCTGTCCAAGGCCTACGGCTTCGCGAGTTGGCGGATCGGCTGGATGGTGATCCCCGAGCGGCTCTTCGAACCCGTCCGCAAGATCCAGGATACGATCCTGATCTGCGCTCCGGTGGTGTCGCAGTGGGCGGCCGTCGGCGCGATGCGGGTGGGGAGACCCTATTGTGACATGAAGCTCCAAGAGACCCGCGAGATTCGCAAGATCCTGCTGAAGGAGCTCAATGCGATTGACGATCTAATCACGGTCCCGCGAGCGGACGGCGCGTTCTACGTGTTGCTTGGCGTGCACACACAGATGGACTCGATGGAACTCGTCCGACGGCTGATCGAGGAACACAAGGTCGCGGTCATCCCGGGCGGCACCTTCGGCGTTCAGGACCGATGCCTGCTCCGCGTGGCCTACGGCGCGTTGCAGAAGGACACCGCCGCCGAGGGCATCGGCCGGCTCGTCTGCGGCTTGAGAAGAATTCTCACGAACGGATCGTTCAACACGTAGCAAGAGAGACCTATCGGCTGCGATAGGCTGGAGGTGGAGTTGTCTATGCGGTGGGTGTACAAGCTGATTCTCTGGTGTCTACTGGCGGCGTTTTGCGCCTCGGTGGTTGGTTGCAACACGATGGAGGGACTGGGCCGGGACATTGAGGAGTTCGGCATGGCCATCCAGGA
>JAAYVJ010000457.1 GCA_012517265.1 Planctomycetota bacterium
CAGATGTCCGGTCTGCTGGTGCCGCGCGTACAGAAACAAACCCGCCCCGCCCAAACCCGCGGGCACGAAGATCTTCAATGGCATCCGGCCTGCCGCCATTCACCTGTTCCTGTGAATCAACTTCCAGAGACCTGCGAATGACCATGATAGCTTCCACGGCGCAGATGTACAGAAACAGACGATCAAGGTAATCGCAGACTCGCCCAAACGCCACGAAAGACCCGTCGCCCTCAGATCGCCAAGACATCCAGCCATTGGACCAGGCGGGGAAGGTACAGCGCGTGTCCCCAGACGTTGTACCACGCGGCCCAGGCGTAAAGGATGACAGTCGGGACCATGATGAACAAGGCCCACCGGCGGAGGAACACCGTGACGCCGATGAGAGTCAGGAACTGCACGGCCTTGCCCAGGAAGGGACCCAGAATCGGGCCGTAGATCTGGGCGAGCATGCGAACCGCCGGGTGGCCTTCCGCCCCCGGGCCCCGCGACAGCATGAAGTGCGTCGTCGAAGCCATGTCCGCCAGCGAGGCCAGCACGACCAGGATCAACGCCACGCGGTACTCCTGAACATATCCGATCCAGTTCTCGCGAAAGCGAGTCGCGACGTCGCGGAAGGATCTGATCTGCGAAAGTCTCATGTCAGTCCGCCATCCTCATCTCGATCAGCTATCCACTTGCCTGCGAGACCATTGGCCGGGTCCCGCTACAGGGCCCTCCTGTCAATCGGCGTATTCTCACGGCATTCGTGACAGAAGACAAGAGCGCAGATGCCGTCCTTTCCAGGGGGTACCAAACACGTTTCGGAATCCTACGTATGTAGTGTGACGGCCTCCGGCGGCCATGTGGAGCCATGGACACGGCGACCTGCGAATCCAAGAAGGAGGTCACAATGAACGCCTCACGGCGAAGAACGCTCGGCATTCTCATCTGCTCGGTGCTTTCTGCAGGAGCACTGGGCTTGGGGGTCGCTGGCATGCAGGGCATCGATCTGATGTGGGCCCCGTTTGGCTCGGTGATGGTCTTGAGCCGTACCGTTCTCTCGCTGGCGATATTGGCCGTCGCCCGCCAAGCCGTGGCGTGGCAGGAACACCTGACCCGCCGGGCCATCGGCATGCGAGCGCGAGCCGCATAAGATCGACGAGGGCATGGCCCCAGACGCATGGCTGCGTCTGGATGGCGCAAATCAGGGCATCGAAGCCCCTTGCTTGGCGATGGGCTTGGTAATTCCAGACGCTGGGTCAGCGGCAACACACCAGGTATGTCCACGAAATGAAGCCCCCCGCCTTTGAGCATGACGGACGATCGTAAACTTCGAAACCATAAGGTCTTACATCACAATCATCTCCTTGATCCAAGTTCCCACCTACCGAAAGTCAGGTAATAGCCATTGACATGATTGTCATAGATTGGTACTTTTGTGACTTGATTTACTCGACAGAGTCGCAATTGGAGACTTGATGTCATGCTTTCCGTTCGTGAGGCCGCCGAGGTCTTAGGAGTCTCGCAGAAGACCGTGTACCGCTGGATCAAAGAGGGCCGGGTGCCTTCTCACCGTCTGGGCGGGCAACACTTCCTCGAGAGATCCGAGGTGAACAACCTGGTGATTCGGGACGGGCTGGGCCCCCTGCCGGACGCCACCCGGGAGACGGAAGACCACCAGGACACCTCGCTCTACGACATGCTCTCCCGCGGCGGCGTGTTCTATCGAATCAGCGGCACAACCAAGAAGGATGTGCTCCAGAACTCCCTGAGCATGGTCAAGGGCCTGGATGAAAGCGTGTCGAGCCCCCTGTTTCAGATGTTCCTGGCCCGAGAGGAACTGGCTTCGACCGGGATCGGCGACCACATCGCGATCCCCCATGCCCGAGGTTCCCTCGTCGGCTACATCACCCAGCCGATCCTGTCGCTCTCGTTCCTGGAGACGCCGATCGACTACGGCGCTCTGGACGGCAAGCCGGTGTATGCCCTGTTTCTGCTGATCTCGCCCAACGTCCGCACGCATCTCCGCGTGCTGGCCCGGCTGTCCTTCTGTCTGCACGCACCGGAATTCAAGCAGGCGGTCCTGGGGCAGGCCTCCCGCGACACGATCTTAAACACGCTGGCACAAACCGAAGCCCGCCTGCCTCAGGGTTCATGAAGGACCTTCCATGGAACTGTTCATCTCGGGTTGCATCCTTCTGTTGTGTTCAGGCACGGCGGCCGTCTTGCTGGGCCGCTCCCGAGCGGCCTCGTGGGTAGCCACTCTCGGCGTCTGGGCGGGCTGCGGCCTAGCTCTGGTCCCTGTGATCCAGACCCTGGCGGGGCGCTGTCCCGACCCGCTGCGTATCGCCTGGAGCATGCCCGGCGGGTCGCTGACCCTCGGTCTCGACGGGCTCTCGGCGTTCTTCTGCCTGCCTATCCTGCTGATCTCCCCCCTGGCGGCCCTATATGGCTGCGAGTATCTGGCTCACGAGAAGAAATCGCTGGGTTCGGCGCTGTTCTTCTGCAACGTCCTGATCGCCAGCATGCTCCTGCTGATGGCGGCCCGCAACGGGCTGCTCTTCCTGGTCGTCTGGGAGATCATGGCGGTCAGTTCGTTCTTCCTGGTGGTCTTCGACGATGAGCACGCCTCGGTGCGGGATGCGGGCTGGACCTACCTGATCGCCACGCACATCGGCACCGGCGGACTCCTGGTGTTCTTCGCTCTGCTGGGCAGACAGGCCGGTTCGCTGGACTTCGAGGCGATGGGAACTGCCAAGCTCGCCCCCGCGATGGCCAGTATCCTGTTTGTCCTGGCCGTGGTCGGCTTCGGATCGAAGGCAGGCTTCATCCCCATGCACGTCTGGCTTCCCGAAGCCCACCCGGCGGCCCCCAGCCACGTGTCGGCCCTGATGTCCGGCGTCATGATCAAGACCGGCATCTACGGCCTGCTCCGAGCCCTCACACTCCTGGGCGCGCCCCACGCGACATGGGGGTGGGCCCTGGTGGTGATCGGCCTGGCCTCGGGCCTGTTCGGCATCATCCTGGCCTTGGCTCAGAACGACATCAAGAGGCTCCTGGCCTACTGCAGCGTCGAGAACATCGGCGTCATCACGCTGGGCATCGGCGCCGGCGTTCTGGGGCGGGCCTGGGGCCAGAACGGCTTCGTGGTGCTCGGCTTCGGCGGCG
Source organism: Planctomycetota bacterium (assembly GCA_012517265.1). Classification (GTDB taxonomy): domain Bacteria; phylum Planctomycetota; class Phycisphaerae; order Sedimentisphaerales; family Anaerobacaceae; genus PLanc-01. The sequence continues at coordinate 3,148 of JAAYVJ010000457.1, forward strand.
CAATCCTCCACGTTCTCAACCACGCGGTCTTCAAGAGCCTGTCGTTCTTCGGGGCCGGCGCGATCGCCCACGCCACCGGGACGCGGGACATGAACCAGCTCGGCGGGCTGTTCAAATCGATGCGATGGACCGGCCTGGCGTTCCTGGTCGCCTGCGCCGCCATCTGCGGGCTGCCCCCCTTCAACGGATTCGTCAGCGAGTTCCTCATCTACTTGGCCGGCTTTGGCGGCGTGCAAGCCGGAGCGACCGAGACGGTTGTCCTGGCGATCCTCCTCACCGGCGGCCTGGCACTGATCGGAGGCCTCGCGGCCGCCTGCTTCACCAAGGCGTTCGGCGTCCTGTTCCTGGGCGAGCCGCGAAGCGATCTGGCGAACGGGGCCCACGAAGCCGGCGCCGCGATGCGATGGCCGATGGCGGCGCTCGCCGTCGCGTGCCTCGGCATCGGTCTGTTCGCGCCACTGGCTGTCAGATTAGTCGCACCGGCGGTGCAGATTGTGGCTGGAAGCGACGCCGGGTCGCTGGGCAAGGCCTTGTCCGTGCCGATTCCGTTTCTGTCGGCCATCGCCTGGGCTTCGTTCAGCTTGCTCGCGATGGCAGCCGGCCTGTTCTTCATCCGCCGTCGCCTGCCGCGAGGACGCGAGGAGGCCATGACGGGCACCTGGGATTGCGGCTACGCCCGTCCGACGGCTCGGATGCAGTACACCGCTACCTCGTTCGCACAGCCTCTGACCCACCTGTTCAGATTCATCCTAGGCGAGCGAAAATTAGGGAGTGTGCTCCAGGGGCTCTTCCCCAGAGGCGCGAGGTTCGAAACCCATACGCCGGACGCGGCTCGCGAGTGGTTCTTCGCGCCGGCGTTCCGCGCGATCGACCGCGGCGTGGCCCCCATCCGGAGGATGCAGCACGGGCGGGTCCACGGATACCTCCTCTACATCGCGATCGTCCTGATCCTGCTGCTGATCTGGAAAGCCGGAGGCCAATCATGAACGCGATGCGTTGGATTCTTCCTCTGGCCGCATGGGTGCTCGCTCCTCTGATGCTCGGGATCATCAACCGGGTCAAGGCGAAGTTCGCCGGCCGCAGAGGCCAGCCGCTCTTGCAGCTCTACTACGATCTGTTCAAGCTGCTGCGAAAAAGCTCGGTCTACAGCCGCTCGACCAGCCTGGTGATTCGCGTCGCGCCTTCGGTGTCGCTGGCGTGCGCCATCCTGTGCACGACCCTGTTGCCCTGGGGCGATCTGCGGGCGCCGGCGGCCTTCACCGGGGACTTCATTCTGCTGGCCTATCTCCTGGGCCTGGCCCGCTTCGTCACCGTCCTGGCAGCCTTGGACACCGGCTCAGCGTTCGAAGGCATGGGCGCCAGCCGCGAGGTCCAGTTCGGCGCGCTGGCCGAGCCGGCGTTCTTCCTGGGCCTGCTGGTCCTGGTGCTCCAATCGGGAACCCTGAGCCTGTCGAGCATCATGTCGGGACTCTCGGCAACCACGTGGCAAAGTTCCGGCGTCCTGCTGGTCTTGGTGGCCTTCTCCTGGTTCGTCCTGCTGCTGACCGAAAATTCCCGCATCCCGGTCGACGACCCGAACACCCACCTGGAGTTGACGATGATCCACGAGGTGATGGTGCTCGACTACAGCGGACCGGACTTCGCCTATATCCTGTATGGGGCATCGCTGAAGCTGTGGGTGTTCGCGGCCCTGATCGTGAACCTCGTGGTTCCGATGACTTCGCTGCCCGTCTGGGGACAGATCCCGCTCTTCCTGCTGGGGATCGGACTGGTCGCGGTCCTGGTCGGAGTGGTCGAGTCGATCCTGGCCCGGCTGCGGCTCTACCAGGTGCCCAAGATCCTGATCGGCTCGGCGGCTCTGAGCGTCATCGCGTTGATCGTGAAGCTGATGGACTAAGCCATGGATATCCTCTCCGTTCTGTTGATCTTGTCTTGTCTGTTCCTGCTCGGGTCGAGCCGGTTGCACGTCGCGATCCGCGTGGTCGCGGCCCAGGGCTTCCTGTTGGGCATCCTCCCGGTGGTCCGATCGATGCCGGACATCACCGCCGGCATTTGGATCTTGAGCGTCAGCACGATCGTCTCCAAGGGCCTCGTGCTGCCCTGGCTGATGCGGGTCTGCCTGCGAAACTCCGAGATCCGCCGGGAGATCGAGCCTTTCGTCGGGTTCGGCGCATCCCTTCTGTGCGGGACCGGTCTTCTGGCACTGGCGGTCTGGGTCACGATTCGCATGCGCCTGACGCAGAGCGAGGCGCCGGCGGTACTGATGATCAGTTCGTTCTTTCTGGTGTTCGTGGGCCTGTTCATCATGGTCACGCGGCGAAAAGCCATCACGCAATCCCTGGCCTATCTCGTCCTCGAGAACGGCGTCTACGGCGTCGGCGTCGGCATGAGCCTGGATTTTCCCTTCGTCGTGGAACTCGGCATCCTCCTGGACGTCTTCGTGGGCGTGTTCCTCATGGGCAACCTGCTGTTCCATCTGGATCTTGAGTTCGAGCACATGGACGTGGACAAGCTGACGGAACTGTCCGACCTGTCGGAATCCGCAGCGACCGCCGGGGAGGAGAACGCATAATGCTTCTGCCGCTGATCATCCTGGTTCCGACGGCCGCCGGCATCGCGTCGTACCTGATCCGTTCGAACCCTCTTCGCCGGGCACTGTGGTTCGGCGCCGCGGCGACGCATCTGGTCCTGTCGGCCCTGGCGGCGACGTCCTCGCCGGCCGAGCCTTTGGGCACATGGATCGGGCTGGACGCGCTCAGCGCGATCTTCCTGGTCCTGACGAGCACCCTGTTCGTCGGGGCCACCATCTACGGGTTCGGCTACCTCAACCGCGAGCCCGTCGCCCCTCAGCCGGATTCCGAAGACGGAAGCCTGATCAAGAATGAACCTGAGCCGGTCTTCACTGGAGGCATCCTCCTGCTGCTGGCCACCATGAGCCTGGCGATCGTCAGCCGGCATCTGGCCCTGCAGTGGGTGGCGATCGAAGCGACGACGCTGGCCAGCGCCCCCTTGATCTACTTCCACCGCACCCGCCGCTCTCTGGAAGCCGCGTGGAAATACCTGATCCTGTGCTCGGTGGGCATCGCGGTGGCGTTGCTGGGCATCTTTTTCATCCTGATGGCCATGCAGGGCGAGCACCGCGACCTGACGTTGGCCGCCCTGCTCCAACAGGCGGGCACGCTGAATCACAAGTGGTTGTCCACCGCGTTCATCTTCATCCTCGTCGGCTACGGGACCAAGATGGGTCTTGCGCCTTTGCATACATGGCTGCCGGACGCCCACAGCGAGGCGCCGTCGCCGGTCTCGGCGCTGCTGTCGGGAGCCCTGCTCAACTGCGCGTTTCTGGGCATCCTGCGGATGCAGCAGGTGTGCGCCGCGGCGGGAATGGCCCGGTTCGGAGGCGACCTGCTCGTCCTCTTCGGCCTGCTGTCCATGGGCATCGCCGGGGTGTTCATCCTGCGTCAGACCGACTACAAACGCATGCTCGCCTATTCGAGCGTGGAGCACATGGGCATCCTCGCCATCGGCGTCGGCCTGGGCGGCATCGGCCTGTTCGGGTCGTTCCTCCACGCCGTCAACCATTCCGTGGTCAAGGCGATGCTGTTCCTCACGGCGGGGAACCTGATGGCCCGTTTCCATACCAAAGACACAGCGAAGATCCAGGGCGCCTGTCGTGCGTTGCCCATCTCCGGCGTCCTGTGGGTCGCGGGATTCCTGGCCATCACGGGCTCGCCGCCGTTCGGGACGTTCATCAGCGAATTCACGATCCTGAGGGCGACGATCGAGCAGGAGCGATGGATCGTCACCGGGCTCTACAGCCTGTTCCTAGTCGTGGTCTTCGTCGGCATGTCCGCGATCGTTCTGAAGATGGCGTTGGGCAAGTCGCAGGAGAGCCCCACCCGCGAGCCGTGGACGACGGTCCTGGCCCCGCTGGTGTTCGCCGGCATAGCGACGCTGCTGGGCGTCTATCTGCCGGGGCCGCTGCTGGACAAGCTGAACCTCGCGGCCCAACTGCTTGGAGGACCGGTCCAATGACCACGACGCTGCCGCAGATCCACAACGGCCAGGCGATGCCCTGGAAGAACGTGCCGGAACTGGCCGTGGCGGAGTTTCGCTCCGCTGTGATCGAGCGGGTCCATAAGGGCAGACGGATCTCCTCGCTCTTCGGGATCCCCGACGGCGATCAGACGATCCTCGTGGCCGTGCTGACGAACGACCAGCAGGCGACGATGTCGGTGTGTCGGACGCGGGTCCGCGATTCGTATCCGGCGCTGACGCCGGAGGTCCCGCAGGCCCACTGGTTCGAGCGGGAGATCGCCGAGCAGTGGGGAATCGTGCCCCAGGGCCATCCCTGGCTCAAGCCCATCCGGTTCCACCCGTCCTACACGGGTCGCGACGCCTGGGGCCGCAGTCGAACTCAGATCGAGCCGTGCGTGACCGACTACTTCCGCGTCGAGGGGCAGGAGGTCCACGAGGTCGCCGTCGGCCCGGTCCATGCCGGGATCATCGAGCCCGGCCATTTCCGATTCCAGTGCAACGGCGAGAACGTGTTCCATCTGGAGATCGAGTTGGGCTACCAGCATCGCGGCGTCGAGCGGGCCTTCGTCGGCGGCCCGAACGCCCGCACCGCCCACCTCATGGAGACCCTGGCCGGCGATACGACCATCGGGCACGCGACCGCCTATGCCTCCGTCATGGAAGGACTCTGCGGAACAACCGCCCCGGCGAGGGCCCATTCGATCCGTGCCATTGCCCTCGAACTGGAGCGGCTCGCCAACCATACGGGCGACCTCGGCGCACTGGCCAACGACGTGGGTTTCCTGCCGACCGCGTCCTATTGCGGCCGACTCCGTGGCGACTATCTGAACATGACCGCCGTGCTGTGCGGCAACCGGTTCGGACGCAATCTCGTCCGGCCCGGCGGGGTCCGAATCGACATGACCCCGCAGATGATCGACGACCTCCTCGATCGCCTGCGGCGAACGTTCGACGACACCCGCAGCGCCGTGGACCTGCTCTGGGAGACGCCCTCGGTGATGTCGCGATTCGACGGCACCGGCTGCGTATCCCGGCAGGACGCCGTCAGGCTCGGATTGGTCGGCCCGGCCGGACGCGCCAGCGGGGTCAACCTCGACGTGCGAAGCGATCTGCCCTGGGGCAGCTACCAGTCGCATCCGCTTCCCTCGATGACCTGGAACACGGGCGACGTGGCCGCAAGGGCCTACGTGCGGTGGTTCGAGATCGAGAAGTCCGTGGAGTTCATCGCCGACGAGGCCCGCGCGATGCCGGCCGGCCCGAGCGAGGAAGAGCCCGCCGGCCCGGCGGGCGAGCATCTGGCGGTCGC
>JAAYVJ010000458.1 GCA_012517265.1 Planctomycetota bacterium
GCATCGGCTGTTCTCCTACATCAGCACGAACTGGCGCGGACGTCCGCTGGTGTCGTTGGCGGTGATCGTCAACCTGATCGCCTCGACGCGAACCCAAGAAGGCCTGCGAGTCCGGTGCGAGCTCGACAAAGGGCAATACCCGAAAGGCCAGGAGATCTCGGACGAACAGATAGCACAAATCCGTCTGGTTCCTCATCGTTTCCACCCCGACTGGAACTACACGATCCACCCTCAACCAAAGAAGTGATTCGTTCAGTTATTGTCTGACACTGCCTAAGCCCGAGCTTCTCTCTCGTAGATTTCCGACGACGCACGCATCATCGCCGGTGCTCGGGGCGCGGCAGCTATAGTAGCACAGAGGCGCTGGCCAGCCAAGATGGACTGCCCTCGGCCAGATTCGCCCCTCGCCGGAGGATCAGGCTTGCGTCATTCCAGCCAGTGCCCGGCCGGGGTGGAGAGGAATTCTTCCAGGGGTATCCCCTGGCCGCCGATCAGGAGCTTGCGCGTGACGTGGAACTGCCGGCAGAAGGCCTCCGTGCCCGGGAGAGTCTGGCAGCGGGCGGAACTCTTGACCTCCAGCGCGACGATCGCGTCCCCCTGGCATAGGACGAAATCGACCTCACGACTGCGGTCCAGCCAATAGAGCACTTCGATGGGTCGGCCCCGCGTCGTGTTGAGCAGATGAGCCCCGACGGCCGACTCGACGATCCGGCCCCAAGTGCAGGGGTCCTGCCGGAGAGTGTGCGGGTCCACGCCGCGGACGGCCGTCATCAACGCGGTGTTCAGCACCAGCAGCTTGGGGCTTGAACCCCGACGCCGGACGGGACCCGATGCATACTTGGCCAGTCCCACCGCCAGCCCGGCGCCCTCCAGGAGATCCAGGTAGTGGGCCAGCGTGGTGGTGTTGCCCGCGTCCTGGAGTTGGCCAAGCATCTTCTGATAAGACAGGATTTGTCCGGAGTACTCGCATGCCAGGCCGAAGAGCCTGCGAAGCAGAGCCGGCTTGTCAATCCGACTGAGCAGCAGGATGTCTCGCGACACCGTCGTCTCGATGAGCGAGTCGCGGATGTAGCCGGACCACCGCTGCGGCTCGCCGATCAAAGGCGCCGCTCCCGGGTAGCCGCCGAAAAGGAAATACTGCTCCAGCGTCAGGCCGAAGCAGCTCTTCATTTCAGGATACGACCAGTGCGTGATGGGTATGACCTCGAACCGGCCCGCCAGGCTCTCGGTCAATCCTTTCTGGACTAGCAACGCCGACGATCCCAGGAGAAGCAATTTGATCGGCAGGCAGGCGGCAGAGTCCTCATCCCAAAGGCGCTTGACCGTCTCGGACCACCCCTGGACCTTCTGCACCTCATCGACAACCAGGAGAACCTCCCGGCGGGCGCCCGAAACGCCGGCCTTCGTTCGCGCGATGTCCCACTGCTGCGCGAGCCACGTCCGATCCTGAAGGGTCGGCTCGTCCGCGGAGGCGTAGTGGCACGGCATATCCGCAGAGTCGATCAACTGCCTGGCCAAAGTGGTTTTGCCCACCTGCCTGGGTCCAGCCAAAACCTGGATAAACCGCCGTTCCTGCAGGATTCGCGCACGCAGATCGTCAAACACCGGTCGTACATACTGTGCCATACAGATAGTATATCGAACTGCTTACTCACTGCAATGAGTAAATTTACTCAGTGTATTGAGCAAATCGTATCAGCCGTGGCGAATTCCAGGGATGCCGGTTATGGGCGAGTTCTGGGGGACACCGTAAAGCGATGAATGCTCTTGCTTGGCGCTCTTCGCGTCTTGGCGAGAGGAAAAGTCCTGGTCGGCCCGAAGGCCGCCTTGCGATATTCGCACATTTCCCGGCGGAATGTTGGTATTTATGAAACAAATCGGCATTGAGAAGCGTCTATGTGTCTGATGAGCGAGTTTCAAGTTTGAAGTGTCAAGTTTCAAGCGACGGCTCCGACTTCACACTTGAAACTCGAGGCAAAGATAACGCCTTACGGCGTCACTATGAACAGGAAATCGCCGTGTGAAACGAACCCAATTCAGGCCACAGCAAACCGAACGGCAAGTGCCTTTTGCAGAAGGATTTAGGGTGCGTTCGGCCTGGAAGAGGCGAGAGAAAGACGAAGCCAATTTCCCGCTGGCCTTCTCTTTCGGTCCCGCCGCGGATTGGGTTCGTTTTGCGCAATCGCTGTATTCAGCTTGCGGGGCGATGGTCCCGGTGGGTCAAACGGTCCGAAGACCGCGTGCATGGCGCTTCTGGCGGTCTCGCGATTGTGCGAAACGAAGCCAATTCGGGGGCCGGGACGGACTGCTCGTGACCCCACCGTTCGTGGGTTCCGCCGGTCGATTGGGTTCGTTTGGCGCGCCAGGGCTACCGGATCAACTTGATGATCTCCTGGAGGTCGTTCGGGGCCTCGATGGGCGGGTTGCTGAACGGGCCCTGGCGGTCCTTGTGGTAGTTGACCGTGACGTTGGGGTCCTTGAGCGTGTGGCCGGTCAGGACGCAGGCGACGCGGGCGTCCTTGGCGATCGTGCCGTCCGCCAGGAGGTGCTTGAGGCCCGCGACGGTCGCTGCGGAGGCGGGCTCGCAACCCAGGCCGAACTTGCCGATCAGGGCCTTGGCGTCGCAGATCTCCGCGTCGGTGACCGCGCGGACGATGCCGTTGGTGACGTCGATTGCGCGGAGGCACTTCTTAAGGTTCACAGGCCGGCTGATCTCGATCGCCGAGGCGCAGGTGTGTGGCGAGAAGTGGCGAGCCGTGAGGTCCGCGTAGTAGTCGTCGATGATCTTCTGGTCCACGCGGCCGCCGTTCCAGGTGAGCTTCTTGTCGTTGACCAGGTCGCGGAGCGTGTCGGCGCCGGTGGCGTTGATGATCGCCATCCGCGGGACGCGGTCGATCAGGCCGAGCTGCTTGAGCTCGGCGAACGCCTTGCCGAACGCGGAGGAGTTGCCGAGGTTGCCGCCGGGGACGACGATCCAGTCGGGGACCTGCCAGCCGAGGGCCTCGATGATCCGGAACATGATCGTCTTCTGGCCTTCGAGCCGGAAGGGATTGAGCGAGTTGAGCAGGTACAGGCCCATCTCGGTGCAGACGTCCTGGACCTGCTTCATGCAGTCGTCGAAGTCGCCCTGGATCTGGACGGTCTGGGCCCCGTAGTCCATCGCCTGGCTGAGCTTGCCGAAGGCGATCCGGCCGGA
>JAAYVJ010000459.1 GCA_012517265.1 Planctomycetota bacterium
CGAAACCACCGGCGGCGTCATCGAAATCCGCCTGGACAAGCCCGACGGCGAACTACTGGGCACGTGCCCGGTCCCCAACACCGGCGGCTGGCAATCCTGGTCCACGTTCCCGACGAAGATCAAGCCGACAAGCGGGGTGAAGACAGTCTGTCTCGTGTTCAAAGGCCCGCAGGCGAGGGCGTCGACGCCGGACCCGTTGTGGTTCGCCCAGGTGGACGCGTCGAGCACCACGATCTGGGCCCAGTTCAAAGACGTGAATCCCAACGAGGCCGAGGTCGAGATCAACGTCCGCCGGACCGTGTTCTATCCGGACAAGACGGGCGTCAACTTCCTCACCGTGCGAGGCTTCACGATGATGCACGCCGCGACGCCCTGGGCGCCGCCGACCGCCGAGCAGGTGGGCCTGATCGGCACGAATTGGAGCAAGGGCTGGATCATCGAGGACTGCGATATCCGCTACTCGACCTGCGTGGGCATCACCCTGGGCAAGTACGGCGATCAGTGGGACAACACCTCGGCCGACACCGCCGAGGGCTACGTCAAGACGATCGAGCGGGCCCTGGCCAACGGCTGGTCCAAAGACAACATCGGCCACCACGTCGTGCGGAACAACCGGATCGCGTATTGTGAGCAGGCGGGCCTCGTCGGCAGCCTGGGCGCGGTCTTCAGCACCATCACCGGCAACACCATCCATGACATTCATATGCGAAGGCTCTTCACCGGCGCCGAGATGGCCGGCATCAAGATCCACGCCGCCATCGACACCGAGATCCGCGGCAATCAGATCTGCCGCACCTGCCTGGGCATCTGGCTGGACTGGATGGCCCAGGGCACGCGCGTCACCCGCAATCTCCTGCTCGACAACAGCCGGGACCTCTTCGTGGAAGTCGACCACGGTCCCTTCCTGGTCGACCACAATCTCTTCCTCTCGGGCGCGTCTCTGCTGGACATGTCCGAAGGCGGAGCCTACGCGCACAACCTGTTCATGGGCGTGATCGACCTGCGGCCGGAATTGGGACGCGAGACCCCCTACCACAAGGCGCACAGCACTGAAGTGGCGGGCCTTCGCAACATCCCCGGCGGCGACGACCGCTTCTACAACAACCTCTTCGTCGGCAATAGCGGCCTGGCGCAGTACGACAAGGCAGCCCAGCCCGTCCACATGGCCGGCAACGTCTTCCTCAAAGGCGCCAAGCCGTCGAAGGCCGAGCAGAATCCGGTCGTGCTGGCGGACTTCGATCCCGAGATCAGACCCGGCCCAGGGCAAAACTCGCTCTACCTCGGCCTGAACCTTGACGGCGTTGGAACGAAGGGATCGCCGCGACAACTGGTCACCACCGAACTGCTCGGACGGGCGAAGCTCCCCGATCTGCCGTACGAGCAACCCGACGGCTCGCCCTACCGCCTGGACACCGACTACCTCGGCAACAAACGAAACGCCAGCAATCCCTATCCAGGCCCGTTCGAGTTGTCGAAGGAGGGAAAGCAGAGCGTTCGCATCTGGCCTGTGACACGGTAGCAGATCCGAATCGAAAGGCTGTTGCGGCCAGACGAGCCGAAATGGGACTTCTCTTTCGCCGTTGGCGGCAGTACAATAGACATCTGGTGAATGAGAAGAATCAAGAGTCACAACCTGGCGCAGTTGCTCATGCAGCTGCGGTTCACGCCGGAGGCCAAGCGGCGTGCGCAGCTTGAAGCGGCGGAGAGGCTTTTCTCCCTGATCGACAAGGACCGCCAATACCCGTACGATTTCGTCTGCTTTCACATCACCGGATTCCAGCCCAAGGGCGGGGCCGTGCAGGAGATCCTGGCCGGGGCCGATCTGCGGGACGATCTCCAGATCTTCATCGCCAAACTCAGCGGCAGGATGGCCGAGCCGGCCGCCGAGCAGAAGGAGAAGGTCTTCACAATCGAGGACCTGGCCGCCCGATTCAACGTCTCCAGCAAAACCATCTCCCGCTGGCGGAGGAGGGGCCTTCTGGCTCGCAAGTTCATCTTCGACGGCGGCGAGCATCGCCTGGGGTTTCTCGAATCGGCGGTCGAGAAGTTCGCGAAGGACAATCCGGACCTGGTCGGCGGGGCCGGCCGATTCCGGCGTCTGACCGACGTCCAGCGACAGCAGGTCATCCGCCAGGCCCGCGTCCTGGCCGCCAAGACCTCGCTGTCGCGGCACCAGATCATCGGGCAAATCGCAGAGAAGCTCGACATCGCCCGCGAAACCGCCCGGATGATCCTTCAGCAATTCGAGAAGAAACACCCGGAGAAGCCGGTCTTTCGCCGCCCGCTCGGCCGGATCGAGCCGACGGAGGCGGCCGAGCTGTTCCAACTCTACAAGCAGGGTGTGGGCGTCCGCCAGCTTATGGAACGATTCGATCGCAGCCGGGCCACGGTCCACCGGATCATCAACCAGCGGCGGGCGGCCGCCCTGCTCGGCCGCAAGATCGAGTACGTCCCCAACGAGGAGTTCCTTCAACCCCGGGCCTACGAGCAGATCCTCGGAACGCCGCTGACGCTGGACCGCCCCAACCCCGAGAAGAAGCTCGACCCCCTCGAACTCGTCGGCGAGGACGCCGCGCCGACGGCCGACGGCGCATGGGAGCCCAATCTCCTGCCGGAGTACATGCAGGTTCTCAAAATGACCCCGGTTCTGAGCCGGGAGCAGGAGATCGATCTGTTCCGCCGGTACAACTACCTCAAGTACCTGGTCGCCCAGGAGCGGCACGCGCTCAAGCTGTCCAAAGTCTCAGCAGCACTTCTGACGCGTTTGGAAGGCTACCTGGAGGAGGCGGAAGAGATCCGCACCATGCTCGTCGAGGCCAATCTCCGGCTGGTCGTCAGCATCGCGGGCAAGCACACCAGCGACGGCGCCAGCTTCCTGGAACTGGTCAGCAAAGGCAACTTCGCCCTCATCCAGGCGGTGGAGGAGTTCGACTACGCCAAGGGCTTCCGTTTCAGCCGGCGGGCGTCGTTGGACATCGCCAAGGAGTACGCCAAGGTCTCAGGACGCAATACGGAACTGACGGCCAAGCGGGCCGCGTCGCTGGCCAGCATCCAGCGGGACATGCGCGGCACCACTGCCGACGTGCTGGCCCTGGAGCGGACCCGCCAGGACCTGGCGGAAGTCATCCGCCAGGAGCTCGACGAGCGGGAGCAGTACGTCATCCTGCACCACTTCGGCCTGACCGGCGCGTCGATTCGCAAGAACACCAAGACGCTCAAGCAGATCGGCGACGAACTGAATCTCACCAAGGAACGCATCCGCCAGATCGAACTATCCGCCCTGCAGAAGCTGCGGCAGTGCCTCAGCCGGGAACAATTCGAGATGCTGACCGGCTGAGAACGCCGCACGCTGTCCGGCCGGGCTTGTTCCCGACCGGTCCCCCTGTGGCTCGCTCCCGGCTTTTGCGTTGATTTTGGACCTTCCGGGCGATACGCTACGACACGAATACGAAACCCTGCGACGAACGACAGTCTTTCGTCCATTCTGCAAGGAGAAACCCGTGGAAACAATCGGCTTCATCGGCAGCGGCAACATGGCGGAGGCGTTTATCAATGGCGTCTTGAAGGCCGGCGTATACCTGCCCGGCAAGGTCTACGTCAGCGACGTCCGCGCGGAGCGGATCGAGTACCTCCGAGAGCATTACGGCGTCCGGACCGCGGCCAGCAACGCGGAACTGGCGTCCAAGGTGGACGTCCTGGTCTTGAGCGTCAAGCCGCAGAACATGAAGACCGTGCTGCAAGACATCAAGGGGAGCATCGACAAGGACATCCTCATCATCTCCATCGCGGCAGGCATCAAGACCTCGCTGATCTCGTCCGTTCTGGGCGACGTGGCCATCGTGCGGGTCATGCCCAACATGCCTGCGTGGGTGAGAGCGGGCGCCAGTGTGCTTTACCCCAATGAGAAGGCCCGCAGGAACGTCGAGAAGGCCCGCCTGATTCTGCTGTCCGTCGGACAGGCCATCGTCGTCGAGGACGAAGGGCTGCTCGACGTCGTCACAGCCGTCAGCGGGTCCGGCCCGGCCTACTTCTTCCTGCTGATGCAGGAGATGATCACGATCGGCATCAAGCTGGGCCTGCCCGAACAGGAGGCACAAGAGCTGGTACTTCAGACAGCCAAGGGGGCGGCCCTGCTGGCGGAGAAGGCGGCCACCGAGAACACCACGCCGGCCCAGCTCAGCGCCCGCGTCGCGACGCCCAACGGCACCACCGAGGCCGCATTCAAGGTGTTCCACGCCGGCAATTTCAGCAAGATGGTGTCCGAGGCGCTCACTCGCGCCACCGAACGAAGCCGCGAACTGTCTTCCGGTTGACCACTTTGCGAATTCTTTGACTTGCGGCGACCGCTTTCGGATGCGGTGCATTAGAATTGTTGTTTTGTCCCCAGCGGAGAACCGATCGACAATCGCAGGTCGAGAGTCGTGGATCGAGAACTGAAACAGGAGCATTTGGAACATGGCCAAAGGCAGTACGCAATCGAAAGGCGGCGAGGCGTTGCCGCCGTTCAAGAATGAACGCATCTTCCCGGGCGTGGACGATCCGAAGATCCGCGAGGCGTTTCCCCGGGCGATCGCCCAGGTCCGCAGCCAACTGGGCAGGACCTACCCTCTGTACATCGACGGCCGCGACGTCACGACCGCAACCACGCTGGATTCCACCAACCCCGCCAATCCGGCCGAGATCGTCGGCAAGGTGTGCCAAGCCGGTCAAGCAGAGGCGAAGTTGGCGTTGGACGCGGCCGAACGCGCCCTGCTGACCTGGCGGGATGTCGCCCCGGCCGAACGCGCCCGATATCTCGTCAAGGCTGCGGAAGCCACTCGCCGGCGAATGTTCGAATTCGCCGCCTGGCAGGTCCTCGAAGAGGGCAAGCAGTGGGCCCAGGCCTACAACGATCTGGCGGAAGGCATCGATTTTCTGGAGTACTACGCCAGAGAGATGATCCGCCTCGGCGCCCCGCAGGACATGGGCAGTTACGCCGGCGAGAAGAACTACTACTTCTATCAGCCCAAGGGCGTCGCCCTGGTCATCGCGCCGTGGAACTTCCCGTTCGCAATCGGTTGCGGCATGTGCGCCGCCGCGATCGTGACGGGCAATCCGGTTGTCTTCAAGCCGTCGAGCCAGTCCATGGTCGTCGGCCGTCACCTCGTCGAGATCTTCCGCGAGGTCGGCCTGCCCGCCGGCGTGTTCAACTTCCTGCCCGGCCCCAGTTCCGCCATCGGCGACTACCTCGTCGACAGCCCGAAAGTCGCCGTCATCGCCTTCACCGGCTCGATGGGCGTAGGTCTGCGAATCCTGGAGCGGGCCGGACGGACGCCGGAGAATCAGACGTCGGTCAAGCACGTCGTCTGCGAGATGGGCGGCAAGAACGCCATCATCCTGGATGAGGAATTCGATGAAGAAGCCGCGGTCCGGGACGTTCTGTACTCCGCCTTCGGGTACCAAGGCCAAAAGTGTTCGGCCTGCTCCCGTCTGATCGTCCACGACAAGGCGTACGACCGGTTCGTGCCCAAGCTCGTCGAAGCCGCCCGGAAGCTCAAGATCGGCCCGGCCGAGGACCCCGCCAACTACATGGGGCCCGTAATCGACGCGAAGGCCCAGAAGACGATCCTGCAGTATGTCGAAATCGCGGCTCAAGAAGGCCGAGTCCTGTATCGCAGCGAAGTCCCCAAGACCGGCTGCTACGTTCCGATGACGATCGTCGAAGGCATCACTCCGAAGAACCGCATCGCCCAGGAAGAAGTCTTCGGGCCGGTCCTGGCGATCATGCGGGCCAAGGATTTCGACCAGGCGATCGAGTGGGCCAACTCGACGCGATTCGCCCTGACCGGCGCGGTTTTCAGCAAGAACCGCGAGCATCTGGACAGAGCCGTTCGGGAGTTCCGCGTGGGCAATCTGTATCTCAATCGTTCCAGCGTCGGGGCGTTGGTGAAGGTGCAACCCTTCGGGGGCTTCAAGATGTCCGGCGGCGGCACCAAGGCAGGCGGTCCGGACTACCTGCTGCACTTCATGGACCCCCGGGCCGTGACGGAACCGCAGTAGTAGAGCCAGGGCAGTAGTCGACAGACGAAAAAGAGGCGACCCCCGTATTTGCCGGCGAGGGTCGCCTTTTCTTATTGCTCTTTGGCCCGGGATCTCGAGCTCTTCAACTACGGGTTGGCCGGAGCGAGGCTGGCCTCGGCGGTCCCGCCGTAGTATCCCATGTCGATCCGCGAGTTGACCGCAGCGCCGCCCTGCGGAGTCGTCGTGGGTTCGGCCAGGAGTTCAGCCGATGGGTCGCCTGCATCGATGCACGGGCTGGTGACGTCGTCCGACACCCAGGAGCCGCTGCCGCTATTCCATCGCCAGCCTTTGCTCTGGAGGTGGTAGTCGCCGGGCGTCCAGACGCCGCCCGCCCAAATCCCCAATGCGACGAACCGCGGGTCGGCGTCGATGTTGCCTTCGCCCTGCCAGCCGCCCTGGATGTCGCTGTAGGCGGCCGTGGTTCGGCCGCTCTTGATCTGGGTCCCGCCGCCGCGGTTGAAATACAGGATCGAACTGATCACAGTCGGCGAGTAAGCGTCGATGCCTTCCAGCGCATTCTCCACAATCGTGCAGTTGACGGCCGTCGGCTTTCCGCCGTGGATGCCCTGGCCGCCGTTGGCCGCGATGAGACAATTGCGCAGCGTCGCCTCATTCTGCCGGACCGTGCGTCCTTCGGAAGCGCTCGACATCTCGATGCCGGCGGCGCCGTTGGCGATGATCCGACACAGCGTGACGACGGGACTGCACTGCCCGACCAGCCGCACGCCCGCTCCCACGCTGCCGGTCACGACGCAGCGGGTGATCGTGGGCGAGGCGCTGAAGCAGTAGATCGCGTCATTGCCCCCGGTGACCGTGAGCCCGTCCAAGACGCTTCCGGGCTCCTCATGAGAGGCAAACGTCACCGTGCTGCCGCTGGTCTTCAGGACGGTCGCGGCCACGACCGCCGGGTCGCTCGGATTCTCGCTGCGGATCGTCACGGCCTTGCCCGCGAAATCGACCTTCTCCTCGTATAGGCCGGCACCTGCGATGATCTCGTCGCCGTCATTGGCGTCCGTGACCGCATGTTGGAGATAATCGTAGCGCAGTCCGGTCCTGGCGTTCTGAACGCGCCCGTCGAAGACGGAATACCCCAGGTTCAGACTCAGTCCCTGGATGGATCCATAGGTGGAACTCAGCCAGACCAGGTTGCGGCCGTCCAGGGCAGGCATGGTCCCCGGCAGCGGGGAAGGCATCTCGCCGGTCAGCACGCCGTAGCGGCGGGTCAGGCATGCGAATTTGAGGCCGCCGCCCAGGAGGCTGCTGTCGACGTAGACGATCAGCGAGCCGTCGATCGTCGCCTGCTGCTGCGAGCCGCGTCCCTTGGCCACCGCGAACTCCCTGATGTTCTGAAGATCGGAGAGATCGGCGCCGTAGAGGTCGCCTGAGTCGTTCCGTTCGTCGGTCCAGACCACGAAGCGGCCGGAGACGGCCGGATCGTACTGGCGGGCCGGGTGATCGCAGACCGTGACGACCTTGATGTTGCCCAGGTCCGAGATGTCCGCGGCGTAGATATTCCCCTGGCCTTCCCAGACGACGACGTCGCCGCTGATGTCAACCACGCTGTCCGTCTCGGCGAAGGGACTGGAGATGGCCACCGGGTCCCGTCGGCCGGCGTTCGCGGCGACGGTGAAGTAGACCGGCGAATCCAGATTGCTCACGTCGGCGCCGCAGATGTCGTACGGCGTGTTGTACCACTTCTCGGCCACTGCCTTGTCAAGACCCAGGTGCTGCACCCACACAACCTTCCTGCCGGAAACGGCCGGATGGTTGTAGGATGCCGTGCTGGTGCGGCTGCGCAAAGCCAGGGGCACGCCGCCGGAGCCGCGTACGAACACGTTGGAGCACACGGGACTGGACATTTCATTGTAGGAGATCCCGCCGGCCCAGACGACAAGGTCGCCGTCGACCTTCGGATACAGGTAGTAGGCCCCTGAGGCCAGCGTCTCCAGCTTGCCCGTGGTCATGTCCTTGTAGACGATCTGCAAATCGCCCTGCGTGGTCTGCAACACGTAGGCGATCTTCATGCCGGAGACGTCGGGCATATAGGGGCCGTACCCTGAACCCGGGGCCACATTGAACGGTTCTGCGCCGGTTGTGACCGGCACCGCAATGCACCGGACCCGGCTCGGCTCGCTCTGGGCGTACCCGTCGCTGACGACCAGTTCGAAGACATACTCCCCGGAAGCCCCGGCGACGAAAGAGGGAGTCGCGGTGTCGGCGTTCTGCAGATCGACGGGCTCGCCCTCCACCTGCCTCCACTGGTAGGTCAGCCGATCGATGACGTCCGGGTCGCGGGAGTCCTGGCCATCCAGGGACGTCTGGCTCGATGCGGCGCAGACCTTGTCGGACCCGGCGTTTGCCACCGGCGGCCGGTTGACAGCGACGAGGATCAGAACCTGATCGGGCTCGCTCTCATACCGGTCGTCGCCCACGACCAGTTGGAAGACATACTGGCCGAACTCCGTGGGGACGAACGTGGCCTTCTCCGCATCCGCATTCTCCAGGACGGCAGCAGGGCCGCTGACCTGGCTCCATCGGTAGATTCGGACACCACAAGGATCGTAGAAGAAGCTCTGCCCGCCGTCCAGCGTCACGGCCTGTGACGGTTCGAGGACGTGCCGATCGTACCCGGCGGATGAGACGGGCTTGACGTAGCCCACGTACTCATCGGCACCGATATCGATTCGAGCGGCGTAGACACGGCCCTGACCATCGATGTCCTTGGCACCCGCCATCTGGGCATACGCCGCATTGCCCGCGTTGACGCAAGGGGACTCGAAGACCAGGTGGTAGTCCTTCGTGAACAGCGCGCCGAGGAACTTGGGATCGACGCTGATGTTGCCGTTTCGGCCGGTCAGATCGTACGACGGATCGACGCTGACCTGCCCGGTCTGCTCATCGCGAAAGACGTAGTTTGCCGGCGAATTGTTCCAGATGTCGTTGCACGAGATGACCGCGCCCTGCCAGTCGCCGATCATGAGAAGCCCGCCGCCGTTGGGGGCGTTGCAGATGATGTTGTTGACGATGGTCGTGTTGCCCAACTGCGGCTCGAAAATGATGTAGGCGTTGCCGGCGATCCCGTCGCCGGGGCCCTGGTTGCAGTTGTTGGCGACGATGGTATTGTTGATTAGAGAGCCGCCGATCTGGATGACGCCGCCGCCGAGATAGGCCGAGTTGTCGTAGATCAGGTTGTTGCTGATGACCCCTTGGCCGATGTAGATGATCAAGCCGCCGGCGACGAATCCGACGTTGTTTCGAATGACGTTGTGGGTGATCGTGGCGCTGCTGTTGATACAGGCGATACCGCCGCCATAACCGATGCGAGTATCCGCATCTGTATTGCCCAGAAGCACCGGACCGCGGTTGCCGGCGATGACGTTCTTGGTGATCGTGGGCGATGCGCCGCTGCAATAGATGCCGCCGCCCCAGAAGACGTTGCCGCCGCCTTCGATGGAGTTGTTGAGCGTGCCGAAGCCGCCGGTGATGGTGAAGCCGGTCAGCACCGAGGCGGAAGTCTCGCCGTTTTCAAAGGTTACGGCGCTGCCGTCGCCGTCGGCGTTGATGATCGTGTAGCCGACGATCCCCCGGTCGTTCGGGTCCGTGCTCGTGACGGTGATCTTCCTGCCGCCGAAGTTGATCGTCTCGTAGTAGACGCCCGGCGCGACGAGAACCACGTCGCCGTCGCTGGCGGCTTCGATGCCCATTTGGATGCTCGGGTACTCGCTGGGCACCTTCAGCGTCGTTCCGGACGCGGGAATAGCCATCAGACACAGCACCACAACGATTGACGATGCGACCCTCTTCATACCTACGCCCTTCCGAACCGATAGCCCAATAGGAGCAGCGACAGCAAGGGGAAACCTGCCTCCGATAGCATGCCAAAGCGATATGATACCCGAACCAGACTGCTTTTTCAACTCCCGCCGCGTCGTGCGGGCTCCCGGCCTTGCCACGATCACACACAGTTTCTGTGTTACCAGACGCACAAGATGCGACACCATTACTCAAAAAAACGATGCGGGGGCAATTATTTGCGGGCGCAGATGGCATGTACAACGAGAATGGTCCGGCCAGATCCACTCACAATCTGTGGATCTCAAGTCGC
>JAAYVJ010000460.1 GCA_012517265.1 Planctomycetota bacterium
GGTCTTGTCCTGAAGGCCGATCCAGCCGATGCAGCGGCCGTCCTTGGCGACGTACAGCGTGCTGAACCCCTGCTCTTCGTGCAGCCGGGGGTCGGCGACGTTCTTCGTGTCGATTCCATTCTCCGCCAGGAACGACTCTCGGCCTACGAGAATGCGGGAGGAGTCGATCTTCGCGCTGACGCCCTTGCCCGGCGTCTCCTTGAAGGCCTCCGACGCCGGCAGAGAAAGGCTCGCCTCCTTGGCCACTTCCTGCAGCGCCCGGGCGGCCGGGTGCTTGCTCATCTGCTCGGCCGCCGCCGCGTCGGCCAGCAGGTCCGCCGGCTCGACCCCCTCGGCAGGCGTCAGCTTGGTCACGTAGAGTCGGCCGGTCGTCACCGTGCCCGTCTTGTCGAACACCAAGGCCGTCATCTTGCCGGCCACCTCGAGATACGTGACGTCCTTGACCAGAATGCCCAGGCGGGCCGCGGCGGAGATCGCCGCCACCATGGCCGTAGGCGTCGCCAGGATGATCGCGCACGGACAGGAGATCACGAGAATCGTGATCGCCTGGTCGATGTTCCGCGTAAAGACCCAGACGATGGCCGCGATCATCAGGATCGTCGGCACATACCAGGAAATGTACCGATCGATGATCCGCATGACCGGAATCTTCGTGTGCTCGGCCTGCATGATCAACGACTGGACTTTGCCCAGCGTGGTGTCCTTGCCTGCTTTGGTGACGCGGATGTCCAGGACGCCCGTCAGGTTGTTCGTGCCGGCGAAAACCTGCATGCCGGGCACCTTGTCGACCGGCAGCGATTCGCCCGTGATCGTCGCTTCGTTCACCGAGCTCAGCCCATCGTAGACCTCGCCGTCGGCCGGGACGTTGTCGCCCGGACGGACGCGGATGCGGTCGCCGGCCTTCAGCTCGCTGACCTTGACTTCGCGTTCCTTGCCGTCCTGATCGATCAGGTTGGCCTTGACGGGAGTCAGGCGGATCAGCGATTCGATCGAAGCCCGGGCTCCCAGCGCCGTTCGCGTTTCCACCAGTTCGCTGAGCAGCATGAAGAAGCCGATCAACCCGGCGGCCACATACTCCCCGATCGCAAACGCCGCGACGATGCCCAGCGCCGCCAGCTCATCCATGTGCGAATGGCCCTCGATCAGGCTGCGAACCGCGTGGATGATGATCGGGGCGCCCAGCAGGAGCGCACCGAGCATCGCGAACAGCTCGGTGTTGAAGCTGCCGGCCCCGTAGAAGACCTTGCCAATCCCGCTGTTGATGAGCAGGACGCCGCCGGCCAGCGTGCCCAACAGGGCGATGCTCACGCGGACCTGTTTCTCGCGGGTCTGCTCGGTGCCGAATTCTTCCTGTAGATGCAGGTGCTGATGCGCCATAGCCTTATTCTCTCACCGAATTTCAATTGCGGACCGTCGCAAGGAGGCCCGGCTGTTCGTTCCCTCTTCGTCCTATTTCGGACTGGTCTTGGGTTTGAGCTTCGTATCCCGGTTCAGCATGATCCGGATCTCGCGATCCCGATCGGCGCCCGAGCTGTCCAGGATGAACTTCTCGTCGGCGTTCTTGAGAATCTCCTCCATGGCCGCCAGGTACCGCTCGCGGGCGACCAGCTCCGGCCACTTGCGGTATTCCGGCAGGATGCTCGTCAGGTAGCTGGCGCTGGCTCGGGCGGCCTCCACCACCTTGGTCTGGTATGTCTGTGCCTCGGCGAGGATCTGCTGCGCGTCGCCGGTGACCTGGGACCAGAGCTCTTCCCGCTGTTGCGGACTGCAGTTGGGATCCAGGATCGCCTCGCACAACCGGCGAGCCACCTGGCCGCCCGTCTTGGTCAAGGTCGTCTCGGCGTAGGTCCGCGCCAGCGTGATCGTCTGGGCACTCTTCTGACTGGCCTCCACGTAGGCCTGGAACGCTTCGTCGATCTGCATGGGCCATCGTTTGTCGATCAACTGCATCTGCACGACGCGAATCCCGCATTCCAGATCGTCGAGCTTCTTCTGGACGACCTGCTGCACTCGACGGGGAATCGTGTCGGCGCTCTGGATCGCCTCGTCGATCGTGAAGTTCACCATCGTCGCGACGATCGCGTCCTCCACCACGCTGCGAAGCAGAGGCGTGATGTCCGCCGTCATCACGTCGGCGTAGATCTCACCGGGCTTGATGTTCCGCACATGGACGCTGCGGAAGAACTGCTCCGCGTTGCTGATCTGATAGTTGATCTGCCATTTCGTGTGGACGATGCTGTAGTCGCTGCCCTCGCTGGCCCCAAGGGACTGTCGAGCGGCCGCTGTGGCGTCCTGCGACGCCGCAGCCTGGCTCCTCGTCAGGCAGTACCCTTCCACCAGAGGATCGAGCTTGTCGGCCCGGTAGTTTCTCGGCTTGACGCCGCCGCCGAGGATGTCGTCGCGCGTCTCCTTGAACCAGAACGTGTTCACAGGCAGATTGATGTTCTTCTCGACAGGGATCTTGATCAGCTCGTCGATCGGATAGGGAAATACCCAGTGGGCGCCGGGCCGCAGGATCGCCTCGTCGCCGACCCCCTGGATCTTGCCGAACCGCAGGACCAGTCCTCGCTCGTCGGGCCCGATCGTCCGGAAACCCGACGCCAGGAATGCGACGATCAAAACGATCATGATGACCTTCAGGATCGTGAAGCTGACGTGCAGGGCGTCGGAAAGGGACTTGCCGGCCGCGTCCAGCCGCTCGTCCAGCGCCGGGCCGGGCGGAGTGGGGTCATGGTCATGATGGTGATCATGCCCGTGATCGTGTCCGTGGTCATGTCCGTGATTGTGTCCGTGTGCCATGGCTTCTTCGCTCGCTTGAATGCTGTCCTTCGGCTACTTTGCAGACCCTTCCGTTCCCAGCGGCGGCAGCCCCATCAGGAGCTTGAACGGCTCTGCGTCCGTCGGGATGATGATCGTGGCGCGGTCCTTCAGAGTCTGCTTGAGAGCCTCCAGGTTCCGCAGAAAGATGGCCAACTTCGTATCCGCCTGCAACATTTCATAGTATCGGGCCGCATCCGCATCGCCCTGACCGCGAATCTCCTTGGCCCGGCCTTCCGCCGCATCCAGCAGGGTGTCCCGCTTCTGGTTGGCGTCGGCAGTGATCTGCGTGGCGATCGCCTCGCCCTCGGACGTGATGGCGTCGGTCCGGCCCTGGCGTTCCGCCTTCATTCGGTCGAAGACCTTCTTCGTCACGTCCTCGCTGACCTTGAGCTGCTTGATGCCCAGCGTTTTGATGTCGATGCCGTACTCGGCCAGAACGGGGCCCTTGAGGTCCGCGAGCATCTCCTCCTGGATCTTGTCGAACTGGATCTTGGCCGGGTCGCTGTTGACGAACTCCCCGAAGGAGTGCTGGCCGATCACGCGGTTCTGCGTGTCGTTGATGTGGTTGCGAAGCTTGGCCTCGGCGTTCGCTTCGGTCTTGACCGCGTTGAGGAACTTCAACGGCTCGGCCACCCGCCAGACGATGTACGTGTTGACGATGATCGGGACGTTGCCCCGGGTGGTGGTCTCGGCCAGTTGCGCCGCCTCCAGGACCCTCATCCGCGAATCGAACTTGTGGACCTGCTCGATGGGCGTGGGCCACTTGAAGTACAGGCCGGGCTTGGTGACCTCGCGCACCGGCTTGCCGAACCGCGTCACAAAGCCCGATTCGGTCTCACGAACCTGGAACGTGACGAGATAGACGATCATCACGAGAGAAATCACGGCAATCAGTATCGGAATCGCTACGTTCTTCATTGTCCACTGGTCTCCTGTGCGCCGGCAAGCTGGCTGATCAGACTCGTATCCAGCTTGTCTTCCAGCTCCATGATAATGACCTGGCGATCCTTCGGATCGCCGGCCAACACGTACTTGCGGATGTTCTTCATCGCCTCTTCAAGCACGGCGGCGCGTTGCTCGCACTTGTAGATCTCCGGCGCCGCCCGATAGGCCTGGATTTGCCCGGCGAACTGCTTTCCGGTCGCCTCCGCCAGAGTCGCCATGCGGAATCGGTAGCTCTGCGCCTCGCTGAGGATCCGGAAGATGTCTCCGTGGGATTCCTTCAGCAGCGCCGTGTCGAACTGCGAGCCCAGACGCTTGACCTCCTCGGACAGCCCCTTTCGCTGGGCCTCCTGATACCGGGCGGCCAACTCCGCCAGCCGGTAGGCCCGCGCCACGGACCCGGCCAATTTCGTGAGGCTTCGATTTCGCTCCGCTTCGGCCGCCAACACCAGCGCCTGCTTTCCCTGCACCGCGCCCACGACCGCCTGGAACCCAGGGACAACCTCCACCGGAGGATGGATGCCCTGCAATCCGACGAAGACGATCTCGACTCCCAGGCCCTCGGCGTCTGCGGCCTGCTGGATCCGCTCCGTCAGGATCTGCTTGGCTCGGGTTCGGCCGCCGCCCAGGAGGTTCTGCTCCCCGCCCCCCTCAACTTCGATATTGGCCGTGGAGGCCAGCCGGGCCAGTTCACGATAGCAGATATCCTCCAGGAGCCTGCCGGGATTGCTGTGGCCGTAGACGTAGGCGAGCAGATCCTTGATCCGGTACTGGACCGGCATGTTGACCTTGACCAGACTGACGGGCACGGCCCCCTCCACCGCCCCTTGCGAAGCGTCCGCCCGCGTATCGCTGGCCGCCACCAGCAGGTCATGCTCCTGCTCGTAGTGGGTCTGGCCCCACAGGAGCTTCATCTCCGGGATCGCGACGCCATTGGCGTCCACCTTGGGCACGTACCCGATATGCAGGTCCATGACCAGACCCGTGGGGTACAAGTAGGCGATATCCATCGGCCAGGGCAGTTTGAAATGCAGGCCCGGACCGACGTGGCGAACCTGTCCGTCGGCGGTGGTCGGCCGGCCGAACCGCTCAACGATCCCCTCCTCGTTCGGCCCCACCACCACCAGGCAACTGGCCAGATACAGCGTCCCGGCCGAAAACAGAATCAGCGGAACGACCGCCTTCTCCAGGAGCTTGTAGAACCAGGTCTGTGACACCTGGAATCCGAACTGGTAGTCCATCGCGGCGGCCACGCTGCGGAAGATGCCGCCGGGTTCGCTGATGACGCCCAGAAGCCGGCTGTCGAAGGCCGCCCGGCTGTACTGGCCTTTGAGATGCGGCCGATAGAGGTCGAAGACGAGATTCAGCGCCGTCTCGACGCCCAGAACCATCAACAGGACGGGCACCGCGTAGGTGACGATCGCGATCAGCGGGAAGATCTGGAACTGAACCAAGGCCAGGGCGATCGCCAGCACGAAACACAGGAGCGCCACGCCGAGAAAGAAGCTGCCGCCGGCCCGCAACGGCTTCCAACGGGTCTCGGCCGACATCCCGGTGGCGTATCGCGACATGAGGAACCCGATGAACGCGATGGCCGTGGCGACGATCGCACAGACCAACGGTTGCTGGGTCTTGACGTCCGGCCCGGACGGAATGCCCTTGAACAGATAGAGGCCCATACCTATCTCATAGGCCGCGACCAACGCGGCGAAGATCGGAATGAACCACTTTTCCAGGACGTCGAGCCGACGCTGCGCGGCCGCCAGGACGGCCGCGGTCTCGCCCTTCTGGAAAATCGTGGCCGTGCTCTTCTCGCGGGCGAGCTGGCTCATATCGAGCTTTTCCTGCTCAGCCAAGCTCCGCTGGTGGAATTGAATGGCCAAGACCAGCCAGATCAGAGCCGCGGCGAGCGACTGCCACCCGACGGCCGACAGAGCGTAGAATCCGCTCCACCGCCCCAGGAAGAACGCGATGCCGAAGAAGACGAGGCTGAGAACCAGCGCGACCCAAGCGACCTGTTCGGGGCGTTTCGAGGATACTGTCATTGGCGAATCAGCTCCAGCAGTGAACCAAAATCCTGCTCATCGAGTAGTACCGGGTACGGGACCAGGTCCTTTACAAATAGGGAACCCGGCACTATAACACCGAAAACGACGCTCGTGTAGAGACAATCGTGAAAAAAACGAGTCACAGCCTCGTATCAATCGCAGCGTTCGACAGGACGGCAATGCTTCGGGTGAATGATGAATAAACTGATAGCGATCGCCAGGAACACCTTCGTCGAGACCCTTCGCCAACCCGTGTACGCCGTCATTATTGCAGTGGCATTGCTGTTGTTCCTCATCAGTCCGGCGCTCTCTATGTACACCATGGACGATGACAACAAGCTGCTGCGAGAGATTGGGCTCTCTACGCTGTTTCTGACGAGTTTGTTCGTGGCAATCTTTTCGGCCTCAGGGGCCATCTCCGTGGAGATGGAGAACAAGACCATCCTGACCGTGCTGACCAAGCCCGTCCAACGTCCGATATTCATCCTGGCCAAATTCATCGGCGTCATGGGGGCCGTGGCCCTGGCCCACTACCTGTGCGCGATCGGCGTGCTGATGACCATTCGGCACGGCGTTCTTTCGACCGCACGCGACACGCACGACTGGACCGTGATCGGTTCGGCGTCCGTGGTCGTCGTCACGACGGTCCTGCTCAGCGCGTTCTTCAACTACGCATACGACTGGAAATTCACCTCGACCGCGGTGGTGGTCGGGGCCATCCTGGCGACGCTGGCCATGGTGTTCCTGGGTCTGATCGATCGCGACTGGCAGTTCAACCCGGCGCACAATGGGATCAACAGGCTGGACGTCTACGCCGTCGTCCTGCTCTTCCTGGCGGCGATGGTGATCGCCTCGATCGCCGTGGCCATCTCGGCCCGCTTCAACATGATCGTCACCCTCTCGGCGTGCATCGGCGTCTTCCTGCTTGGGCTGATCAGCGACTGGGTCTTCGGTCGTTACGCCGGGATGCACCTCTGGGCTCAGGCAGGCCGCTTCCTCGTGCCCAACCTGCAGATCTTCTGGATCAGCGACGCGATCTACGAGAACAGCGTGGTTCCCGCCAGGTACATTCTGGTCAGCGCATCGTATGCAGTCGCCTATACGATCGGAATCCTCGCCGTGGCGATCGCCCTGTTTCAGCGCAGACAAATCGCCTGAACGGGAAAACCCCGCGCAGAGCATGGAATTCACAAACGGGTTGTTACTTCCCCCGGGGCAAGATCACCCGCAGGGCGAAACGTCCCGGATGAGAGCGATTTCGTCGCACTCGTCTTGCTTGGGACACCGGGCGCAATCGCTCCAGACCTTCATGGGCAATTCCTCTTTCTTCACAACCGCAAACCCGGCCCGCTCGAAGAACTTGGGCTCCAGGGTCAGGGCGAAGACACGCGGAACACCGAGCTGCCGGGCCTGATCCACAGCCGCCGCGACCAGCGCCATGCCCACTCCCTTGCCTCGCTCGTCCGCCGCCACGGCCAGCGACTTCACCTCCGCCAGATCCGACCAGATCACCTCCAGTGCGCAGCAGCCGATCAGCCGGCCGTCCCGCTCGGCCACCAGGAAGGTCTGGAGGTTCTCATAGATCTCGGCCATGGACCGAAAGAGCATTTTGTCGTGCTCGGCGTAGAAATTGATCAGCGAACAGATCGCCTTGGCGTCCCGAATTCTTGCGTTGCGTACTTTCATGGGCTCAAGTATACTACCTCGCTTTCGCGACTTCAATGCCGCAATCCCGGGCCGGAGGGTTGCGCAAAAAACGAAAAAACACTGGCAAAAAGGACGGCAGCCACTACAATGACGCCGGTTCGTGTTCGGTGACCCAGGGATTCATGAAGTTCATACTGATAGACAAGATAGTCTCGCTCGAAGAAGGCAAGACGCTGACTGCAGCCAAGTGCGTATCGCTGGCCGAGGAATATCTGGGGGATCATTTCCCCACGTTCCCCGTACTGCCCGGGGTTCTGTTGTTGCAGGGCCTCGTGGAATCGGCAAGCTGGCTCGTCCGCAAGACCGAGGGATTTGCCCACAGCATGATCCTTCTGGAAGAGGCAAGAAACGTCAAGTACAAGAGTTTCCTGGCGCCGGGGTCACGGATTGAGTACATAGTCCAGGCAAAGACCATTGAGGAGAACGTGAGCAGTTTCACCGGGTGCGGAACCGCCGACGGGGAGAAGATCCTCGATGCGAGGTTCGGCCTGAGACACTTCAACCTGGCAGACCGCCGCTCGGCCATGGCCCCCGTGGACGCCCAGGTGATCGCAGCGATGAAAAACCGCTACAGCCTGCTCACGCAGCAGTGCTGACCGAGGTTGTGAAAAGGATTTTCGGAAGGAACTGACCGGAGGTAGCAGCAACCATGACCATGAGTCGGGATGAGATTTTCGAGAAAGTCCAGGAAGTGCTTGTGGACGCCCTGGGAGTGGACGACGACGAAGTGACGGCCGACGCCACGCTGATGGGCGATCTGGGGGCCGAGAGCATCGACTTCCTGGACATCGTGTTCCGTCTGGAGAAGGCGTTCGGAATGAAGGTGCCTCGCGAGGAGCTGTTCCCGGTGGAAGGACTGCTCAACAGCACCGATCTGGTCAGCAACGGCAGACTCACCGACAAGGGGCTGGCCGAGCTGCGGGCCAGGGTCCCGCACACGGACCTGACCGAGTTCGAGAAGAACCCGGACATCAACAAACTGGCCGACCTGTTCACTGTGAACGCCATCGTCAACTACGTCGCCAGCCGCCTGAACGCGGCGTAACAACGAACCGGGCTGCAGCATGCGCTGGATCTGGATTGACAAGTTCGTCGAGTTTGAAAGCGGACGGCGGGCGGTGTCCGTCAAGAACGTCTCCATGGCCGAGGAACACGTGCACGACAACTTCCCCGGCTTTCCGATGATGCCCGAGTGCCTCATGATCGAGGCGATGGCCCAAACCGGCGGGATCCTCGTCGGCGAGGCCCGTGACTTCCAGGAAAAGGTCGTTCTGGCCAAGATCAGCAAGGCGGTCTTCTTCGACTACGTCGTGCCGGGCGACACCCTCCGGCTTGAAGCCTGCATGCAGTCTATCGCGTCGGAGGCCGCAACCACCAGCGGCCGGATCACGCGGGCCGACCAGTTGATCGCCGAGATCGATCTGATGTTCAGCCACGTCGACCAGAATCTCGCCGGCAAGAAGTTCCCGGAGGACAACTTCGTGTTCACCGGGTTGTTCACGTCTCTCCTGCGGGATGTCGCCCTGAATCACGCTTGCCCGGAATCGCAGAAGACGGAGTCCGGGCAATGACATCGGCGCGCGTCGTCATCACGGGGCTCGGCGCGGTCAGTCCGCTGGGCTTGACCGCTGCGGAACTGTGGTCTGGCCTGACTGCCGGGCGGTGCGGCATCGCGAGAATCAAGGCGTTCGATCCGACCGGCCTTCCCTGCGAACTGGCGGGCGAGGTCCCCCCTTATCGAGTTCAGGACCACGTCCCCAAGGTCCTTCGAAAGGCCGCCAAGTTGATGTGCCGCGACATCGAACTGTCCGTCATCGCGGCCAAGGAAGCGGTGGCCAGCAGCGGCCTGATCACCAAGGGAGTCGATCCCGAGAAGGCGAACGTCGATCCCACACGGTTCGCAATCAATATCGGCGCGGGGATGATCAGTTGCGACCTGGAGGAACTGGGCCCCGCCACTGCCGCCAGCGTCACCGACGGGCGGTTCGACCTCCGCAAGTGGGGCAAGGACGGGATGCGGCAGATCACCCCCCTATGGCTGCTCAAGTACCTGCCCAACATGCTGGCCTGCCATATCGGGATCATTCACGACATCCAGGGGCCCAGCAACACGATCACCTGCGCCGAAGCCTCGGCCCACCTGGCGATCGGGGAAGCCGCCCAGATCATCGCCCGCGGCAGCGCAGACATCGCCCTGGCGGGCGGCGCTGAGGCGAAAGTCAACATGATGATCATGGTCCGACAGAACCTGCTCAAGCGCGTCGTCATGAACCGAAACGACACGCCCGAAAGCGCGTGCAGGCCCTTCGACGTCGATGCGGCCGGCGCGGTGTTCGGCGAGGGAGGCGGCGTCCTGGTGCTGGAGAGTCTCGACCATGCACAGGCCCGCGACGCCCGAATCCTGGCGGAGATAGCCGGAATCGGCCAGAGCCACAGCATTCACACTCCGTATGCGGAGATGGAACCTGAGGGGACCGGAATCCGCATCGCCGTCGAGAAGGCGATGGCCGACGCGGGCATCGGGCCGGAGGATCTGGACCTGATCCTGCCGCACGGAACCGGCGTGCCGCACGACGACTTGGCCGAAGCTCGGGCGCTTGAAGCCGCTCTGGGCCCGGCGGTTCGTCGCATTCCGGTGTGGCCGACCAAGAGCTTGTTGAGCACGACGGGAGCCGCCGCCGGGGCGCTGGACATCATCGCGGCCGTGAAGGCGATGAATGAGCGTCTGATCCCGCCGGCGAGGAACTTCACCAAGCCGGCCAGCGGATGTGATTTGAGCATCCTGACCCAGAGTCGAGGAGGCAGAATCCGTCACGCACTGTGCTGCAGCCACACCTTCGGCGGGCAAACCGCCGCGGTTGTGCTCAAGTCCATCGACGGAGGCGCCGGACGGTAGATGAGAACGTCAGAAACACGCGAACGAGTCGTCGTCACGGGGATGGGAATCGTCTGCCCGCTCGGCCACGACGTGGCATCCCTCTGGGAGGGGCTCCTGTCCGGCCGCAGCGGCGTCGGACGCACCACCCTCTTCGACGCCTCGACGTTTCCCACAACATTTGACGCCGAGGTCAAGGGCTACGACTTCCGCCGGCACATCCGGCATCCGGAATTCCATGAGGGGTGTAGCCGCGGATCCGGGTTCGTCCTCGGCGCCACGGTCCAAGCCTGCAAACAGGCCAAAATCGAGGTGGAGACCAGCAAGCCGGCCGATGGAATCGATCGCACGCGGATGGGCATCTACCTCGGCGCCGGCGAAGGCTCGCTCGACAATGACTCGTTCTTCGGCAGCATCATCGCCGGCTGGGATGCCGAGCAACAGCGGATGGTCTGGCCTCGAAGCATCCGCGTCGCGATGGGGCAAATGTCAGCCGTGCGGGAGCTCGAACAGGAGCCGAACATGGCCGCCGGCCACACCGCGATGCTCACCGGAGCCCGGGGGCCGGTCCGAAGCTGTCTGACGGCCTGCGCCGCCAGCACGCAAGCCGTGGGCGAAGCCAGCATGATCATCCGACGGGGCGACGCGGACATCATGGTCGCCGGCGGCGTCCACTCGATGATCCACCCCCTGGGAATTACAGGCTTCAACCTGCTGACCGCCCTGTCGCAACGAAACGACAGTCCCGAAACGGCATCCCGTCCGTTCAGCGGCACCCGGGACGGCTTCGTCATCGGCGAGGGCGCGGCGATTCTGATCCTGGAGTCGCTGACCAGCGCTCGCAGACGAGGCGTTCCCATCCTGGCCGAGATCGCCGGCTACGGGTGCAGTTCGGACGCTTTTCGCGTGACCGACATGCACGAGGAGGGCCGCGGCGCGGCCCAGGCGATGATCGCCGCGCTGGCGGACGCTGGCCTGACGACCGATGACATCGACTACATCAACACCCACGGCACGAGCACGCAGGAGAACGACTCCATCGAAACCCTGGCCATCAAAACCGTTTTCAAGGATCGGGCCAGGCAGGTTCCGGTCAGCAGCATCAAAAGCATGCTCGGACATCTGATCGGGGCCGCAGGCGCGGCGGAGATCATCGCCTCCGTGCTGGCGATTCACCACAACATCGTGCCCCCGACGATGAACCTGCACGATCCCGATCCCAAGCTGGATCTTGATTACGTGCCGAACGCGCCGCGCAAAATGCCCGTGAACACGGTGATGAAGGAGTCCTTCGGTTTCGGCGGCCAGAACAACGTCGTGATCCTAAAACGATTCCGTGAAGAAGCATAGACTCGATAGGTCCCATTCGTCTCAGTGGTCCTGTCGCAGCGAGGCAAAACGACTATGATCGATATCAGGCAAATCCGGGACAATCCGGATCTGTACATTCAGGCGGCCAGGAACAAGCGTATCGACGCCGACATCCAGAAGCTGCTGGAGATCGACCGCCGGCTCAAGGACATCAAGACCAAGCTCCAGGACATCGCGACGGAGAAGAACCGCGTCGGCAAATCGATCCCGAAGCTCTCCGGCGCCGAGCGGGAGTCCGCACTGGCGAATCTGGCGGGCTTGAAGCCGCAGGAAGAGCAGCTCCAGGAGGAAGCCAAGGCCCTTCAACCCCAGTATGACTCTCTGTTGCTGGAGGTGGCCCAGCCGGCCGATCCCGACGTGCCCGTGGGCAAGGACGACACGGAGAACGTCGAAGTCCGTCGAGAGGGCGAGGTCCGGCAGTTCGGTTTCGAGCCCAAGGACCACGTCCAGCTCGGTCTGGCTCTGGACATGGTGGACATCGAGCGAGGCGTACGCCTGGCCGGTGCGAGGAACTACTTCCTCAAGGGCGACGGCGCAATGCTGCACTGGGCAGTCCTGCGGTTTGCGATCGATTTCATGGTCGGGCGGGGCTACACCCCCATGGTCGTGCCGCTGCTGATGCGGGACGAGGCGATGCGAGGGACCGGCTACTACCCTGGCGCCGAAGAGCAGACCTACCGCATGGAGCGGGACGAGTTGAACCTCGTCGGGACCGCCGAAGTGCCGGTGACGGCCTACCGCATGGGCGAGATCCTCCAGGAGGACGAGCTGCCGATCAAGAGCGTCGCCTTATCGAGCTGTTTCCGTCGCGAGGCGGGCGCCGCCGGCAAGGACACCTATGGGCTCTACCGTATCCACCAGTTCGACAAGGTCGAGCAGGTCGTGGTGTGCCGCAACAGCGTCGAGGAGAGCAACAAGTACCATGCCGAGATCCTGGCCAACTCCGAAGGCGTGATGCAGGCCCTCGGACTGCCCTACCGCGTCGTGATCGTCTGCACGGGCGACCTCGGCCGCGGACAGGCCAAGAAGTACGACATCGAGGCCTGGATGCCCTCGCGGAAGAGCTACTCGGAAACCCACAGCGCCAGCAAATTCCACGAGTTTCAGGCCCGACGGATGAACCTCCGATACAAAGAAGCCCAGACCAAGAAGAACCTCTACTGCCACACGCTGAACAACACCGTGATCGCTTCGCCTCGCGTGCTGATCCCCCTGATGGAGATGTACCAGAACGCCGACGGCTCGATCACCATCCCCGAAGTGCTGCGGCCCTACATGGGCGGTCGGGACCGGATCGGTCCCCGCTGATCCGCTGCGTCGGCGCCTTTTAGTCCAGAATGAAGTAGAAAATCCGGCCTTCGAATGAGATAGCCGTCATTCGAAGGCCGGACCGGTTTTCACATCCGGTCGAAGAACCGTCCTCCGGCCGCCTAGTTGTCTTTCAGGCTCTCGTCCAGCTCGTCGGACATCTGGTTCAATTCGCCCTGGATGGTTTCGAGCTTCTGCTTGGGCTTCTCGATCTGCGCCGCGGTCTCCGGCGACAGCGCTTCTCCGTGGTCGATGACGTACGGCGTGATGAACACGATCAGCTCGTTGTTCGCCTTCGTGACATCATTGTGCCGGAACGCCCCGCCGATCAGGGGCAGATCGCCCAGGAGCGGGACCTTCTTCTCGATCTTGCTGTCGGTCTGGAAGAGAATGCCGCCCAACATGAGGGTCTGGCCGTCCTCGACGATCATGTTCGTGGTGCTCTCCATGACTCGCCGCACGGGCTGGCTGTTGATCGTATCGCCCGTCAGGTCGGACAGCAATACCGTGACGATCATGTCGACGTTCTTCTCCGGCGTGATGCTCGGACGCACCGCCAGCTGCATGCCGACTCGCATGTAGTCGAAGCTCTGGGTGACGCGGCCGCCGGTTTCGGACGTGGAGGCGTTCGTCTGGAAGGCGACCATCTGGCCCTTGAAGAAGCTCGCCTCTTCGTTGTCCTCGGTCCACAACGACTGCTGGTTGAGGATCTGGGCGTTGACCTTCTTGACCAGAAAGTCCAGCATGCCCGTGACGCTCGTTCCCACCTTGAGCGTGGCCGAGCCTCGCTCCTCGAGATACGTCAACTCGGACAAGGCGGTGACCGAGTTCTCTCCGACGGAGAAAGCCCCCGCCGCATTCGACGACAATTGGAGGCCTAGAGAGGTCAGGTCCTGGTGGTCTATCTCGACAACGACCGCCTTGACCAAGACCTGCTTGCCGGGAACATCCAGGCCCCGAATCGTCTCCTCAATGCTGGCCTGGAACTCCGGCGGCGCCAGCACCAGGATCGATTTGCTCCGCGGGTCGGGCACGAACCGCACCCGTCCGATCACGTTGCTGATCGGCTCCTGGTCGGTCCTGCCTCTGGCCCCGCCGCCGCCGGTGGACCACCACGGAGTGTACTCGCTCGAGCCGCCCTGGTTGCCGTTGGGATTTCCGCCTTGGTTGCTGTTCCTCGCGTTGCCCTGGTTCTGCGAGTTTCTGCTGTCCTCCATGGAGTACTGGCCGATGCCCTGCGTGGTCCGGCGAACGCGGGCATTCGTCCCGGGCTCGTTGAACATGGCGTTGAGCCGCTCGGCAAGATCCTCCGTGTCGGCGTACTTGATCTGAACGACGTGTGGAATCTCGGCCATCTCCTGGCGGTCCAGTTCGTAAATGAGCTGTTCGATGACCGCGTACGCCTGCGGAATCTTGCTCACGACGATGATCTTCTTGGTCCCCGTCACCTCTTCGAAGGTCAGTTGCCCGTACAGGGGACCGACGATCTTCTGCCGCTGGTCCATCTCGTCGCCGTAGAGAAGCATGCGAATCAGCGACCGGCTGGAGTCGGATTCCTGAGAGAAGAGTTTGCGGAGCAGCGTGGCCATCTGGACCGGGTCCGAGTTCTTCAGTTCGATGATCCGCGGCCTGACCTGGTCCACGTCCAGCGGCACGTCCCACTCCTCGATCTGCTTGCGGATCTTGACCATGTTCTCCGCGGAGGCGATCACCGTGACCTGGCCCATCGAGGGATACGAGATGGCTTTCACCGTCTCGCTGGGCTGGATATTGCGGTACCGCGAGGAGCGGTAGCCGTAGCTGTAGGAACTGCCCGACTCGGACTCGTACAGCCCTTCGAGGTTGGTCTTGATCTGGTCGGGGTCGGCATGCTTGAGCTTGAAGACCTCGGTGAGGAACTGCCCCGGCATGATGTCGACCTCGGCGATCAGCTTCTTGACCATCTCCCGCAGATCCGCCCGGCCGAAAATCATGATCTGCCGGGATTGCGACAGGGCCTGCACGAGCACGTTCGGCCGCAGCTCCGTGCCCGGCATCTGCTCCAACGACTGCTGGATTCGCCGGGCCACTTCTTCCGTATCGGCGTAGACGATCGACACCGTCTCGTATTCCGCTTTGATCGGCTCGTCCTGGTCCATCTTCTGGATCCATTCGCCAATCTGGCGGATGGCGTCGGACGAGCCCCTTGCGATGATCCACTTTCGCTTCGGCTCGGGGATCAGAACGATGGGCGTGTCGTCGGCGCCGATGACGACCGAACTGGCGCTCTTGCCGCTGCCACCGGAAACCTGGCTGCTCCGCCGCGCCGCGCCGCCACTTCGAAGTTGCCCTCCCCGCCGGCTGTCCGCCGGACCGCCCAGGAGCATGCGCAGCAACTGCACCATCTCCGTCGGATCGCCGCTGTGGACGTCGAAGATCTCGGTGACCATCCGGCCGGCGTCAGGCACGTCGAACTGCGAGATGATGTTCTCGATCCGCATCAGGTTGGCGACCGAGTCGATCACCAGCAGCGTGCCGGTCGATTCGTCGGCGCCGACGTGCCCGTACTCGCTGACCAGCGGCTTGACGATCTCGCCCATCTGCGACGGAGGATAGTTCTGCAGCTTGAAGAACTTCTGAACGATCTGGCTGGTGTCTTGGAACGCCGCCAGGGGCTGTTCGGGACGAACAATCGGGTGGATGCCCAGCTTGGCTTCGCTCAGCGGCTTCAGGAAGATCGTGTCGTCCATCTCCTCCGGCGAGAAGCCCTTCATCCGCAGGGCGCTGTAGATCCTCAGCAGAGCCTTGCTCCGGGGCAGCTTGTCCGGCGCGTAGATGGTGATCTTCTGCTTCATCGCTTCGTCGCTGGGAATTACGGCTTTGCCGGTCCACTGGGCGATCTTCTCGATGATGTTCTTCATCTCGACGTCTTTGAGGTTCACGGCCTCGAGGGGATCGTTCGGATCCTCCCGGGCCTTGGCCTCGGCAGGCTTGGCCTCCGCAGGCTTGGCGTCGCCGGACGTGATCGCCTCGGGCTTGGCGGTCTGGCCGGGGCCCTCGCTGAACTGGGGAGTCGGCCGATTCGGCTCTTCGCCGGCCGGCTTGTTGGGGTCGCCCTTGGTTGCCGCGGACTGCGCCGCGTTGGGATCGAGCTTTGGAGTCGTCGCCCTGTTAGGCTCGTTTGGGCCCGACCCTTTGCGGCTGGGCTGCGCGCCGGCCTTGCTTTCAACTCCCGACAGACCCGCTGCGGGCGACTGGAAGCCGACCTGCCAGACGATCACGCCGGCCGCCACCAAAACCAGCATCCATAAGACTACTTTTGACCGTTCCAAGATCTCACCTCACTTTTGTCGTTGGCCTGCAATCGGCGATCAACTCTGACCTGCGGCGTTGGGCTCCGCGACGGTCTTCTCGCTGCGTTGACTGCTGTTGGGTTCCTGCACCTTGGGCGGTTGTCTGCTTCGCCGCCCGCCGACTCGCTCTCGCACCTGCTCCCGGAATTTGTCCTTTTCCTCTTGCGTCGCGTTCTCCATTTTCTCGATCATCTCGGCATGCCGCTGTTTGATCTGGGCCCGGACCTCGGGGGTATCCTTCGTCTGCCCGCCGCCGGGCGCTGGGCCCTTGGGAGCCTCGCTTTGAACCGCCTTCGTGGTGTTCGCATCACTGGAAGTCGCCGGCGTGTTGCTTCCCATCCGAGCCTGGTGGATCAACAGACCCACGCCGTATGCGGCGATCAAAACCGCCGCGATCACAACCACTGTGACAATCGAGTTC
This sequence comes from Planctomycetota bacterium, assembly GCA_012517265.1. Classification (GTDB taxonomy): domain Bacteria; phylum Planctomycetota; class Phycisphaerae; order Sedimentisphaerales; family Anaerobacaceae; genus PLanc-01. The sequence continues at coordinate 16,825 of JAAYVJ010000460.1, forward strand.
GATGACTTCATTCCCTGCAACCTTTCGCATCCAAATCACTGTGCTCTTCTGCTGAGTCGTTCGCGCATCTGCTGGCGAGCCTGTTGTCGTTCCTCCGGGCTCATGTTCTGCCATTGGGACCGCATCCGTTCCCGCTCCTCCGGCGACAACTGCGAGCCGCCCTGCCCCGTCTGGGAGGGGCCGCCGCTTGGACCGCCCGCCGCCGCCTGGGCCTTTCCCCCCGGGCCCGGCCTGCCGCCGGAACGTGAGGGACCGGGGCGATCCTCAGAGGAGCCGCCGCTGCCGCCGGAACCGATGGGCGTGAATTCCTTCTCCTGCCCGTCCCACACCACCTTCACCTTCGTCGGTTCGATGGCGACGATCTTCGCGTCGCCCACGCTTTCGCCGACCTTGCACCACTTGCCGTTGATCAGCGCCTCGTCGCCCAGGATGCCGAGCACTTCGCTGATCGGATGCTGACGCGGCGGCGTCTTGACGAACAGACTCTTCTTCTTGAGTTCCTCCGCCGAGGTCCTGCCCGCAGCGAGCAGCTTGCCCATGTCGGGCGCAGCCCCCGAGCCGGTCGCATCGGCGACGAGCTTCGCGGCCACGCCGCGAGCTTCTGCCGAAGACGCGAGAAAGCCGGCGACTCTCAGAAACGTGAGAGCCCCCAGCAGAATCGTCGTGGCTGCAAGCACCTTGGCGTAGAAATCCGTCTTCTCTCTGCTGAATTCAGTCTTCATCATGCGTTACCACACAACCCCACCCGCCGCCGGCGTTTCGCCTACATGTGTTGCTCCATCTGATCGACGACGCGTGCCTTCTCATCGTCGGACATCTTGTTCCATTCCTCCTGGGCCCTGGCCTTCTCCTCGGGCGAGGCCGAATTCCACTTCTCCATCAGCACCGCGCGGAGCCGCGGCGAAAGCGTCACGCCCAGCCAGCCCAGCGGGTCGTCTTGTTCGACGGCGGCCGCCGTCTCGACTTTCGGCGTCTCGGCCGGCTTGCCCTCGTTCTTCTTGGCCTCCGCCGGGGCTTCCTTCTTGGGCTCGCCCCTGGCCACCGGCGGACCGGACGGTTCGGACGTCGCCGCTCCAATCGGGGCGAGATTCGTCGTCTTGCCCTCCCATTCAACCGTCACATAGGTCGGCCGAACCTCCACGATCGTCGCGTCGCCGATCTTCGCCCCGGCCTTGTACCACTGGCCCGCGACGAAAGCCTCGTCCCCCAGAATGCCGTCAACCTGTTTGACCGGATTCTCCTTCGGCGGTTCCTTGATGAACAGGTTCTTTCCCTTGATCGCATCGGCCGTCTTGCGGGCCTGCTCCAAACACCCTTTCAGGCCGTCCGGATCGCGATCGGCCTTCGCCACGCCGCCCAGTCCCTGCATCCGTCCTCGCTCGGCGCAGAAGGCCGCCACCTTGGCGAAAGCCGACGCGCCAAACAGAAGGGCGACCGCCATCAGCATCGGTGCAACCCGGTCGTTCCGATTTGTGTCGACTGTCTTCACCTGCACGCCTCACCCAATCCGCGATCCGTTTCTCGCTCACTTGACGAACGTGCTGACCGTCAGATCGATCTCAATCTCCTTGTCCTTCCTCTTCTCCGGCGGCTCCTTTGTGTCACACTGGAACCGCAACTCCTCGATCCCGACCAGGTACGGATTCTCTTTCAGATTCGAAAGGAAGTCGAGCAATTGGTCAAACTTGCACTTGCCCTTGCACTTGATCTTGAGCACCCGGTACGGCACGCTCCGGGGCTTCCTCACCGGCAAGAACTGCAAAGGCTCGGTGTTGATCCCGGCCTTCTTAAGTTGCTCGTGCAACTTGTCCCGGAACAGGAATTTCTGTCTGTCCTCGACCTGCGGCTGCTCGATCACCGGCACCATCATCGCCAGGGCCGCCTGACGGTTCTGGTCCGTCTCGACCTCGCCGAGCTTGTTCTTGGCGGCCGCCAGGGTGCGCCGGGCCTCGCTCCAGCGGTCGTACCCCTTGGCTCCATATGTCAGAACGAAGATGAACACCGCCGACGCCGCCCCGAACAGGACCAGGCGTCTCTCGCGTGGATTCAGTTTTCTTGTCATCTGATTTCCGATTCACCCATTGCCGATTGCCGCACGCGGCCACTCACAGCGCCGCTTCCTTCTTCGAGAACTCCTTGTATTGGAACGCGATCGTGAACTTGATCTTCTTGGTCTTGGAATCGCGTGCGTTGTTCACGATCTCCGCGTCCTTGAGTTCCTTGTGCTCCCGCAGATTCGCCTGGAACTTCCACATCTGCTCCATGTTGTCCGCCTGGCCGGTCACCGAGACCGCCTGGCCCTTCTTAAACTGAAAAGCATCGAGCACGACGCCCTCGTTCTGGCCGGCGTTGATCAGCGTCAACAACTCCAGCATGTCCGGCCGGTTGCGGGCCACGGTCTTGACCAGCGACTGTTGCTGGAGAGACGCCTGGAACTCCGGCTGCCGGGCCATCGCATCCCACCGCTTGGCGCTGGCTACGTCGGTGAAGTAGACCGTCAGAAGAAGGACGATCAACATAACCGCCGCCGCCGCGCCCGCCAGCGCCACCGAACGCCACGCGGACGCCGCTTTTTCCGCCTCCTGCTCCTGGAGCACGCGGTCGAAGAGGTTGAGCGCTCCTGACGACCTGTCCAAGGCGAGCAAGGCAAGGCCCAGCGGCGTGCGATACTCGTAGGCCTCCTTGGCTCCAAAGCCGGCCGGAAGCCGGAGATTCGCCCCGTCCGCAACGAGGGCCCGCGCCGAGACGCCCGCGGCGTTCAATTGCTCGACCAACCTCGCTATCGCTTCGCCGCCGTCCGAGAGAACAACCACCGGCCAGGGTCCCGTGCCGTCCCAGCCGAACGAGGTCAACATGATCTGCAGTTCATGCAGGAACCGATCCATCAGGGCGGCCGTCTCCGAGGCCGGCGAGAGCGCCGCCATCCCCATATCGAGCACCCCGGCCCGCGTGATCAAGCCGTTCTGAACCAGGCACACCTGCGCATTCTCGGCGCCGACGCTCAGCACCAGCGCCTGCGTTTCCCGATTGGAGAAGAGGCTCTGCCACGCCTTGGCCGTTCCCTCGCACGACAGCAGAATGGTGCGAGGCCGAAAGTCCTTCACTGCCGCAGCGAACTTGTGAAGATGCTCCTTGCGGGCCGCTGCAATCGTGACATCCAGGTTGCCGTTGTTCGCGTGGCTCGCGCGCCAGGCGACCTCGATCTGGTCCGGGGGCAGCGGAAGCAACGACTCGGCCTGCATCTTCACGATGGCCGCAATCTCGTGGTCGTCCACGGCCGGGGCGCTGATTTGATAGAACGCCACGCCGGTCGAATCCAGCCCGACCACGGCCGGGGAGTGCCGCCTGGCGGTCTTCTCCCGGCTGTCGGCATTCGTTGCGACCCCGCATTCGATCGCGAAACTGTTCCACGTCTGCTGCTCGGCCGGCAGTTCCTTGGCCCACAGCAGCTCGACGTGTCCGTCCAGACGGCGTACCTCGACGGCCTTGAACCGGGCGTCTTCCTTCGCGACCGCGATCACCGAGTGCGGTGTCTTCTCGCCTTTGCTCATCAGAAGTTGGCTCCCTGATACCAATAGAGAATCGTGCACGGCGACGCGCTGCGATCGACGACGCTTTCGGTTCGAAAAGTCGCGCCGGTGACGTCCGCCGTGGCAAGGCACTGAATCGTGAACACATCCGAGCGAACGGTGACTACGTCCGCAACGCTCTTGAATCGTTCGAGACTGATCGACGATTGATTGAGCAGATCCGCCACGCTCGTGTACCCGTACGCAAGGGCGGCGCGGTCGGCGACGATCGACCTCGCGATCTGCTCGGCCTGGTCGTCCACGCCGAAGAGCGTCTTGAGGACCGCCACCGGCGCGGTGTTGATGTTGATCTTGCCGGGGAGTTTCTTCTCGCCCGAGATGGTGATGCGATCGGCGATCTGGCCGAACGTCTGCATGTCCATGGGTTCGGCCTGATCCTGGTTACCGCCCGAACCCTCGGAGGCGGTCTTGGGGCTGCGGTCGTTGATCAGATCCGCGATGCTGCGGAAACCGCCGCCGCGGTTGTCCACGATCCACTTGGCCTGCGAGGCCTTCAGACCCAGTCCGTCCTGAAGCTGCTGCTGGTTCGCCTGGTTGATGTTGATCCGATCCTCGCCGGCGCCGTCCACGTTCCGCTCATACGAATAGCAGGTCAGATACGCGATCCAGCCCTGGTCGAGACGGTCGTCGCCGTTGTCCGGCGGCGGACTCAGATCCCCGTCCCGCTCGTTGGCGTCCAGCAGGCCGTTGAGATTGGCGTCCTCGCCGTAGAGCTTCTCCTCCGTGACGCCCTTGACCTTGAGCAATTCCCGCACCGTCTTGAACGGCCCGTTGCGGATCTTGTAGGGGATGGGCAGATTCTCGTAGTATCCCGCCTCGGCGCCGAGCGGCTGCGGATCGTCGTTGTCGTCCCGCCAGTCCACAATCGCTTCGGCGATCTCCTCCTCCATGTACGGCAGAGCCATGAACTGGTCTTTCGTCGCCACGTTGATATTCAGCTTGCCCGCTTCGTCGTACACGCGGACGCTGTATCGACACCGCTCCAGGACCACGTCGTTGAAATCCTCGTCATTGTCGCTCCAGAGATCCGCCAGACAGTCGCTGTCTTTCGGATCCTCATTGAGAATTCCGATCGCGTTCTCCGTTCCCGCCCGGCAGGCCCACTTGCAACGGACCTCGTCGGTGGCCGCCATGGCCATCTTCATATTGAGCCGGCTGGTCTGCCCGACCACGGCAACGACGGCCGTCATCACCGCGAGGATCCAGAGCACCGCGACCAGAACCAGCCCGCTCCCCCGCACGTCCCAGGGACAGACCCGGGGCGCAAGGCGTGCGGCCCGTGCCTTTGCCCCGTCAAATCCTCTGTTGTCCCATGGCATCTGCATCGTCATCGACCTTGAGGTCCTTGGTTTCCCTGATCGCTCGGGTTGCCCTGTCCTTGGTTCCCCTGATCGCCAGAGTTCTGCCGATTCGATCCCTCGTCCCCCTGGGGCGATTCGCCCTGCTGCTGATCCCCCGCCGAGACCTCCGCCATCCGCGGAAACGCGACAGTAAAGACTTCCAGAACCGGGTCCCCCTTCTCTGGCGGAACCGTCCCCAGCGTGACTTCGATCAGCTTCGGGAGCGTCCGCATTTCCTCCGTCCACTCGCCTTGCCATTCCTGGCCGTCGTAGAACCGGATGTAGAAGATCCCGATCTTGTCGCTAATCGGCGTCAGGACGCCGCGGGGCTCGCGTTCCTTGTCCGGGTTGGGCCACAGCCGGCGAAAGAGCACGGTCTGCTCCTCGGGCGACCCGCCGACGCCGGAAGGCGGGGCCTCGCCCTGATGGCTCCCCAAGAAGTACTCCACCTCATAGACGTCGCCCTCGGGCTGATCGACCCGCGCCTTGGCACGCCCCACCGTATAGAACGTCAGGAACGGAGGGCTGTCGATGTCGGAGCCCTGCGAAACCCCGAGCAATTTCATGTTCTCAGGGCTCGGGTCGCGGTAGAGATTGGCCAGGTCCTGCGCGATCATCCTGGCGGCGAATCGAATCTCGCCGTGCACCTCGCTGACCTTGCCGACAGTCTGGGCGGTGTGGGAGACGGCGTTCATCGCGCCGACCGCGACGATCGCGATGAAGCCGCTGAGCGTCGAGGCGACCAGGACCTCCGCGAGCGTGAATCCCTTGTTCCGCATGCGTGTCATGGGGTCTGCGATTCCTCCGGGGTGGCCTCGCTGGCGAGCGAGGCGCCGTTCAGCATGGTCTGAGCCGTCACGTGATAGGGCCGCTTGCCCTCCAGCCAGGTCACCGTGATTTTCACCGCATACAGATTGTCGGTCCCCGTGTACTCCGTGGCCACCACCCACTGGTAGCCCGGTTCGAGCTGATCGTTCACGCCCTCCATCCGACCGGCCTCGATGAACTGGTCGATCCCAACCTGATCGATCACCGTCAACTGCTGATCGATCACCGAAGCCGCCATCTCGTAATGCCGGTGCAGACGGGTGCTGGTCAGAGCGTTCGTGCTGATCGCGCCGAGAGTCAGCACGGTCGCCGAAAGGATCATGCTGGCCACCAGCGTCTCGACCAGGTTGAAGCCGCGTTTTCGCACCGTCGTCCGCATCATCGCCTCGATGTCCCGTTTCCTTCTTCCAGGTCCAGATCGACGCTCACCCCCCTGACGTCCGTGGTCAGGCCGGGATAGAGATCCGCCTTGCCCGTCGCGGCGACCACCGCGATCGAGCAGTGGGTCTTGCCGTCGCCGATCTGGACGATCGCCGGCTCCGCCGAGCCGCTGGGGAAGAACATGACCCGGCTCTCCAGGTCCGTCTGGGCCGAGCCGGCTTCACCGTACGACAGCAACTGCACGTCCTCGAACTTCACGTCGCCCTCGAACTTCACCGGCTTGCAGAAGTAGTCCCGCACGAGAACCTTGTGCGACTCGCCCGTCTGGGGATCGGTCTGCGTGGTCGCCAGAAGAAAACCCCGGTTGTTCGGATCGATCTGCAGCTCGTACGGCCGCTGCTGCTCGATCGCCATGATCCGGGCGTACCTCGCCATCAGGAGAAACTGGCGGGCCGCCTTCTCCACGAGCAGCTTCTTGTACGTCCCGACGCAATACCCGCCGCCCAGCGTGCCCAGCATCGCGATGATGGCCACCACGAGCAGGATCTCCGTCAGGGTGAACCCGCAGGCCGGTCTTCGATTTCCGATTATTGATCTTCGATCTGAGGACACGACGTCTGGCTCTCTGCAAATCAGCAATCAACCATCAAGAATCGAACGTCACCGTCAGTCATTGACGATATCCGCGTTCTCGCCTTCGCCGCCTTCCTGGCCGTCGGCCCCGAGGCAAATCAGGTCGTAGCTCCCGACGTTCGTCTGCCCCTCTGAAATGTACTGGTACTCGCGGCCCCAGGGGTCCAGGAGCTGGCTCTTCTTGAGATAGGGGCCCGCCCATTTCTCCTCCAGCTCCGGCGGAGCGACCAGCAGGGCTTCGAGCCCGCCTTCGGACTCGTCCGGCAGCCGCCCGCAGTCATACTGGAATCTCGCCAGGGAGTCCTCGATGATCGCCATCTTCGCTCGGGCGATGTCCCCTTTGGTCTTGCCCATCCCGCGGAACACGCGGGGCACCAGCATGGCCGCCAGCATCGTGATGATTCCGACCACCACGAGCAGTTCGACCAGCGTGAAGGCCTTTCTTTGGCGTTTGGTACGTTTCATCCGACCACCTTTCGTATTGATCACGCTCACCTCGTCATTCTCATGCTCACGCGATTCGGTTCGCCCGTCAGGCACCGCCGGCGCTGAGCGACATCATCACGATCGGGAGGAGCGCCGCCGCGATCACGAACCCGATCACGATGGCCAGCAACAGAATCAGCAGAGCGGGAAACAGGCTCATGAAGCGGTTGATCGCCGCATCGGCGTCCGCATCGAACGTGTCCGCCGCGTTCAACAGCAACTCATCAAGTTTACCCGTCTGCTCGCCGATCGCAACGATCTGCACCAGCAACGGCGGAAAATACCCCGAATCTTCCAGCGGCCCGGCCAGCGATTCGCCGCGCTTGACCTTCTCGGCCACCTGATCGACCTCTCGCGCCAGCACCTCGTTGCCCAGGGTGTCGCGAACGACCGCAAGCGACTCCAGAATGGTAACGCCGCCCTGCGTCAGCGCGCCCAGCGTACGAGCAAACCGCCCTACCGCAATGGTCCGCAGAACCGACCCGAGGACCGGGATCTTCAGGCGAAACGCGTCCCATTGCGCCCGGCCCGTCGTCCGAGTCCATCGGCGAAGCTTGACGAGCCCTGCGACGATCGCGGCCAAGACGATCCAGCCGGGGACGCTGGTGAAAACAACCCGAAAGAAATGACTGGCGACCAGGAGAACGCGTGTCGGCAGAGGCATCGCCGACGAAGGCATGTCCACCGTTCCGAGGATCTTGGGCAACATGACGGTGACGACGAGCACCGCCGAGGCCATGCCCAGACCCAACAGAAAGATCGGGTAGGCCGCCGCGGTCTTCATGTTCGATTTGATCTTCTCCTCCCGGGCCAGGATCATCGCCAGTTGCGTGCTGGTCTGTTCGAGAATGCCGCCGGTTTCGCCGACGCGGATCATCGACAGGTAAAGGGCGTTGAAAACCCCTTTGTGCTCGGCCAGAGCCTCGGAAAGGGATTTGCCCCCGCTGACGTCCTTGGTCAGCCGGTCGAACATCCGCTTCATCGCGGGCCTTCGCTGCTGTTTTCGCATCAAATCCAGGCAGCTGAGCAAGGGAAGTCCCGCCCGCACGGCGGTGCTCAGCTGCGTGGTCATGGCCAGCACATCCCGGCTGGAGACGCGTCCATTGCGGAGGCGGTCCATGAAACCGGACTCTCCAGGCGCCCCCGCGGCGTCTGCGCCGTGTGACTCGCTCTGAGAAGCCTCGTGCCCCTGGCCTTTTTCAATCAACTCCATGACGAAATGGCCCCGTTCGGTCAGCGCGGCCACCGCGCTGCGGCGGTCGGTTGCGTCCAGCACACCCGCGACGTGCGCTCCTCCTCGATCGACTGCTTTGTAGGCAAACTGGCCCAAGATCTACCCCACGTGGCAATTCTTCCAGGAAACCGGTACACGGATTGCCTGGGAGGATACAGGTCGAATGTCCATTCTTGCGAAATCCACTCCCGTCGGACGGCCGCACACCCGCGACAGGTCGACTATTCGTCTTCCCCGATCGTCTTGGCGACGCGGAAAATCTCCTCCGGCGTCGTGACCCCCTGCAAGACCTTGGCGAAACCGTCGTGCACCATGCTCACATGGTCGGCCGGGGCTTCTTTCAGGATCTGGTCACCCGAAGGACGCGAAGCGATCAATTCCCGGATCCGCCCGGTAATGCGAAGCAACTCGAAGATGCCGACTCGCCCGGTCATACCGGTCTGATTGCAGTTGTTGCACCCGGCGCCATGATAGAACTTCGTGCCCGGGCCGACCTTGGCGAAGCCGTTGAAGCTCCGAAGCAGGGTCTCGTCCGGCTCGTACGGCTCCTTGCACTTCGGGCAGATCTTGCGGACCAGACGCTGGGCGAGAATGCCTTCCAGCGAGCTGGCCAGCAAGAACGGCTCGATCCCCATGTCGATCAGTCGAGTTACCGCGCCGCTGGCTTCGTTTGTGTGGAGGGTGGAAAAGACGAGGTGCCCCGTAAGGGCGGCTCGGATCGCGATTTCCGCGGTTTCCTTGTCGCGGATTTCGCCGACCATGATGACGTCCGGGTCATGACGAAGGATGTGCCGCAACCCCGTCGCGAACGTCAGACCTCGTTTGGGATTCACCGGCATCTGGTTGATGCCTTCGAGCTGGTACTCGACCGGATCCTCGATCGTGATCATCTTGACCGTGGGCGAGTAGATCTGGTTGAGGGCCGCGTAGAGCGTCGTCGTCTTGCCGGAGCCGGTCGGCCCGGTGACCAGGACGATCCCGTGGGTCTTCTTGAGACACTTGCCGAAGCCTTCGAGAGTGGCTTGGTTCATCCCCAGGTCGCTCAGGTGGATCAGCGACGCGGACCGGTCCAGAAGCCGCAACGCGACGCCTTCCCCGAACACCGTGGGCACGGTCGAGACGCGGATGTCGATCTTGCCCTTCTTGCCCATGAACTCGATGTGGCCGTCCTGAGGGACGAACCGCTCGGCGATGTTCATATTCGCCATGATCTTGATGCGGGAGACGATCGCGGCGTGGAGCCGCTTGGAAGACGGCGTCTTCTCCACCAGCAGGCCGTCGATGCGGTACTTGATCTTGACCTCGCGGTCGAACGGCTCAATGTGGATGTCGCTGGCGCGGGACTCGATGGCCTCGAAGATGATCAGGTTCACCAGGTTGACAAGCGACGGCTCGCGGGCCAGTTCGCTCAACTTGGCCGGGGAGAAGTCGCCGTTGCCGGAGTCCTCGTTGTCCGCCTGCTGCTCCTGCGGCGCCAGGTTGTCCAGCATCCTCGCCACGTTGCTGCCGTAGAATCGCAGGACCGCGTGTTCCAGTTGCACCGGGTCGGCGTAGAACCGCTGGATCATGCAGCCGGTGACCAGGCGCAAATCCTCGGTCACCTGGAGTTGGAAGGGGTCGGTCATGGCCACCGCCAGGCGGCCGTTCTCCCGCCACAGAGGCAGGATGTTGTGTTTGCTGACCAGTTCGGCGGGTACCAGGCCGATGATCTCTTCGCCGATAGAAACCTCGGACAGATCCACCCGCTCGATCCCGGCCTGGATGGAGAGCGCTTCGTTCAGCTGGGCCTGGGTGATATAGCCCAAATCGATGAGGATCTGCCCCAACTGCCTGTGCTTGACCTTCTGCTCGGCCAGCGCAACTCCGAGGTTCACCTCGTCCAGATATGCCTTCTCACAGAGCAGCTCACCGAGCTTCTTTCTGCGAACCGTACTGCCCCGAGGCTCTATACCCATCCCGTAACCTCAACTCCACACGTTGTCCGCCTGCAACCTCAGGCCGACCAACAATTTACATTCGATTCGGTGCAGCGGCCAATGAAATCCCTCGAATCGCCTCGCAGAGACGCTCTGCCGTGCGAACAGGGCCCACGCCTGGCCGCAGGAATCCCGACAGCCGCGTCCACCGCCACAGCCCATTCCCCGGGGCCCGCGGTGGCCTACCCAACATACCCTCCCCGGTCACTACTTACAGACGCTCGGAGACACGCCTTTGTTACAGAAAAATGGATTTCCAACGTACGCGGACCGCGTTGCGACTCTCGTTCTCGGCAGAACCGTCGCCCCCCAAGACGGACAGGGCCGCTGCGACATCCTCCCATGGAATATCAGGACAATCCTTGCTTGAACAGGAGAAAAAATCATTTGACAGTCTCAAGTGCTGCTGTGACAATAGCATGCATAAGGTTGGCGTCGCGCGATAGGCCGGATGTGCTCACCGCGACAGTCGGGACGGGGTGGCGACGGAGCCCCAGAGTTCATGGAGAGACCAGGCTCACAAGCCAGGCAAATGTCTGCCTCTGATCTGAAAACCGCCGGGGGATTGTGATTGTCGTTTGCCAGGGTTTGGACGCGACAACCTCAAGAACGCGTGCTTTTTTGACTGGAGGATAAGCAAGGATGCTCAAATCCAGGCATGGAGTGGGTGGGGAAGGGCCACGCGCCTGCCATGTGTCGTGGTGCGCTCCAGCGTCTCACCGCACCTGGGTTCTCACCGGGGCCTCAGACACAGTGGTTCTTTTGTCTCCACTGGAATCGATGCGAAGCGGCTCTCAAGAAACGGATTCTGGACATCGAGGCACACAGGAGGTGGCGCCATGAGGCTGGAGAAAAGACAACCCTCGGGCCGCGAAAAGGACGAGGCAGCCGTTGAGTTGCTGGACAAGCTGCGGGAACAATTGTACTCCACGAACACTTCAACGGTCCGGCAGAGCGCATTTCACCTGTCCTGGATGCAGGAGGATGGTCTGGACATCCTGCGGGAGGCTCTCCTGACCGATACGCCCCGCCGGGCCAAGAGCGCCGCGGCGTACGGTCTTCGCAAGATGCGAGGCAGAATGAAGAAACGTGCCGAAGAGACTCTAGTCGAAGGTACCACCAGCCTGGACCGCCTGACAGCGGAGATCTCCCGCAACGCCCTGCTGGTGATCAAGAAAGGCAAGGCCGCTCCAAAGCGATCGACACGCCCCGCCGGCAAACGTCCCGGCAAGTTCGAGATTCGGGATGTGCCCGGAAAAGACAGGGGCAGGAGGCAGCCGCAGCAAGGCAAACGGCCGGACGATCGTCATTCCTCTCGCCACAGGCACTGAGGCACGCGCTTCACATAGCCTGCGACTCTGGTTCCTCCGCACCGCTTCGGTTTGTTCCGGGCCGTTCTCGTCGTGTTCGCCTGTGCCGTACAGTCATCTTGCGATTCCCCGATCTGCTTGCCAGGGATGACCGCGTGGCAAGTTGCCGCGCCGAATGACGGTTGCCCGGTGCACCAGATGTGAGGGGCGTGGCGTGGAGGCTGGGACTGTTCATTTCAAGGGGTGCATCTGTCGGTGTGCGCCGTGGCTGCCCCCCTCGCCTGAGTTGCTCGATCGCATCGACCGGCGTGGTTCCAGGCAAGTACTCGTGCTACATCAACGGCGCGGACGTCGAGCCGCCCGGCGGGAACGCCAGCGTCTGCGCGAAGCTGACCGACGCGAATCTGGCCGGCCGTCTGGGCGGCACGAAGGACCTCAAGGTCGCGGTGGTCACCGTCCGAGTCGTACCAAGCCCCTGACGAACATCTCCGTGCGACGATCGAGAATCGCCGACAAGGGGGTGGATGGCCTGCATCCGCCCCCGCGCGCTCGTGACGGAGCAGCCCAGGGTTACTCGCGATCATCAGATTTCGACGGCAGGCAGCCCCCGGATTCCACTGCTCCGTTACGGCCGGAGGCTCCGTCGGACGAATGACTCGTCGTGATGCGAAAGTACCCGTCTGCGAACGCGATGTCCGTGATCTCCACGCCTCGGACCTGCTGCACCACCAGTTTGTTGACGTCCACGTGCAGCCTCGGGTACTCCCAGCGCGCGCCGTGCTCGGCCAGGGGAAACCCCGCGAGCATCTTGTCCACAAGCCAGTCGAATTGGTCGATCAGACGGTTGGTCGCCAATTGCAGGATCGCCTGCCCCTGCTCGAATCCGGCGAACCGCAGACCGACCCGGATCGACTTGAAGATCGGCCAGGGGGTCTTGACCCGAAGCTTGATCTCCTCGCCCTCCAGCTCAATGTCAGCGACTTCTTCAGGGATCAGGCCGTTGGCGTTCAGTATGCACACCAGTTCATCGCCTGAGAGAATTATCTGCGCCATGCCCGACCACCTGCCCAATCAGCCTTCGTCATCATGCAATCCGCAGAGCCCCCGCCGGCCCGGTCATTGAACCAGGCGATTCCGGAGCCGCCGGATCGCCAGCATGCCCATGACGGGCGTGAATACCGCAATGTACGCAACGCTGCCCAGGAGGGCGGGCGTGTAGTCACTCGAACACACCGCACGCGACAGACGAACCGCGTGCGTCAGCGGCAGGATCTCCGCGACAAACCGAATGTTCTGCGGCAGATCGTCGGTCGGGAACACGACCCCGGAGAAGAAGAACATCGGGGATATGACGCCCGTCAAGTAGAAGTTGAAATGGTTGATCGTCTTGACGAACGACGTGATCCACAGCGACAGCGTCGCGAACATCATGCCCGTCAGGAAGCCCACGAAGGGAGTCAACAGTCCGGCGGGCAGTTGGATGATCCCGAACGCGATCAACACGCACATCACCGCGAACGTGAAGAACAGGCCCTTGGTGCCGGCCCACAGGATCTCGCCTACGATGAGGTTGTTCACAGTGATTGGGGCCGCCAACATTCCGTCGTAGACCTTCTCGAACTCCAAGCGGATGAAGGTCCCGAACGTGCACTCGTAGGCCGCCGTGAACATCGCGGCCGTAACCAGGAGGCCCGTGCCCAGGAAGTCGATGTACGGCAGACCGTCCCACTTCTGATCGATGTACTTGCCAAGCCCCAGCCCCACGCCCATTAGGAACAACAGCGGCTCCAAGAACGGAGGCAAGCCGTTGCTGACGAGATTCTTGGTATAGACCCGCATGTGACGATACCACACGCTGAACAGCCTTTGCGAGAGCGAGGGATACACCGCCGGACTACTGCTTCTCATTGAGGGCCCTCCCGGTGGCCTTGAGGAACACGTCTTCGAGAGTCGACTGGCGAATGAAGTACTGGTCGCCGGAGAGCTTGTCGACCACGCTCTTGAGCCGGTCGATGTCGTCGGCGTAGAACCGCTGTGTCCCCTCGGCGCGGTCCAGGCGGACGCCGGCGGGCAGACCCGACTCTTCGATCGCCGGGGCGCCGTTGGCGATCGGCACCTCCAGCACGTAGGCCTCGATATTCGACCGCAGCAGGTCGCGAGGATCGTCTTCCAGGACCCTGCGGCCCTTGTCCATGATCAGGATCGTGTCGCAGATCTGGAAGGCTTCTTCCATGTAATGAGTCGTCAGGAGAATCGTGGTGCCCTGGGCGCGGAGCCGGCGGAGCTTGTCCCAGATCAGGTGGCGAACCTGGGGATCCAGGCCGGTAGTCGGCTCGTCGAGGATCAACAGCCTCGGGTTGTTCAGCAGCGCCCTGGCGATGACCAGGCGCCTCTGCATGCCGCCCGACAGCTCGCGGATTCTCGCCCCGGCCTTCTCGGACAGCTCCAGGAATTCGAGCAACCCCTTGATCCGCTCGCGCGCCGTCGCGCCGGACAGGCCGTAGAACTTCGAGTAGATCATCAGGTTCTGGAAGACGTTGAGTTCATCGTCCAGGTTGTTCTCCTGGGGCACCACGCCGGACAGGTACTTGATCGCCAGTTCGTCCCGAGCCGGATCGAAACCGAAGACGCGGATCACGCCGCCGTCTCCGAGGTCTCTGTGGCTGCGGCCGTAGAGCATCTTCATCATCGTGGTCTTGCCGGCCCCGTTGGGGCCCAACAGGCCGAAACAGATGCCCTCCTCGACCTCGAAGCTCAGGTCACAGACGGCCTGGACCCGGCCGAATGCCTTGTTGACGTGCTGAACGCTTATGATCTTCATGATCGCATCACCAGCTTGCCCTTTTCCGGCCGGCATGGCCTAGATTACTGGCGGTATTCTACACATCCTTTGCGAAAACGCCACAGGGTACTGCCAAACGAACCGCGCCGGTGGTGGGGCCGCCCGTCCGGCGGTCTTCCCCCCAAAAAGGAACAGGACACCGCGAGCAGGGTTCCAAAGTCCGGAGTCTCATGCCGACTCCCGGCTTCATACCGCTCGCGATGTCCTGGTTTGACTCTACCGTTCAGCGCATCTGGCGGGCGAGGTCTGTCACCACCTGCACCGCCTGGACAACTCGTCGGCAATTACTGCTGCACGGGCGCCACGTACGGAGTGCCGTAGAACTGCACTTCGGCAATCTGCATCGAGTTGGCAGCGGCCTCATTCTTGACGGTCTCGAAAACCATCTTGTACGAGGTGTAGGCCTCGGCCTGATTGGCGATGACATACACCGGGCCGGCGGTCAGCCGTTCGGCCGGCAGGGCCATGGTGCCGCCGCAGATCAGCGTCCAGTTCTCAGCCTTGCCGTCGCCGTTCATCGGCGTAACGATGGCGTCATTGGTGCCGTAGACCATCCAGATGACCGGGTCACGCTCGACGGCGTCATTGGCGGTGGTGATCTGGAAGCTGTCGAGGATCGAGGCGCCCAGGGCCGGGGTGACGATGAAGCCGGACTTCGTCTCGCCGAAGTTCAAATACTTCGTGGCGGGGTTGCCGTCGATGGCGTTGGCCGGGGCTTCGTTGGCCGGATACCTGCTTTGCCAGCCGCTCTCAATAGCCTTGATCGGATCGGTAGGCAGAAGGATGTTGGCGCCCTGGGCGTCGGGCAACATGTACATCGCGATGTCCGCGATCTGGAACAGGCTGTCGCCCTTGTTGGTGGGGAATACCATCTTGAACGACTTGTAAACGTCGAAGCTCATGAACGAGACGACCGGGCCGACCGTCAACCGCTCGGCGGGCAGTTCCAGGGTGCCGGAGGCAACCAGCGTCCACGTCTCGGCGATGCCGGCGCTGTTGTCGGCGCTGACGACCGCGTCGTTGGTGCCGTAGAGCTCCCAACTGGTGGGGTCACGGTTCACGGCGTCGTTGGCCGTGGTGATCACGAAGCTCTGGACCATCATCGGGGCCGACGGGGTGACGATGAAGCCGCTGCCGGCGCCGCCGCGGTTCAGGTACTTCGTGGCCGGGTTGCCGTCGAGAATGTTGGCGGGGGCTTCGGCGGCCGGATAGCTGCTCGACGAAACGATGCCGTCGCCATCAATGGCCAGGATCAAGTCGTTCGGCCCGAGAATGGCATCGGCGAACGCCGGACCACCCACAAGGGCCAACACTGCCAGGGATACCAGAACTCTCTCGCATCTCATCGTCCTACTCCTCTTCAATTCCCCCCGGGTTCCTTTAGGACAAACACGCCGTCCGTCCATTGCACACCATCCTCGTGCCACGACCACACACAGCCTTCAATCCGTGGCTCTACACATCTAATATAGGCCTTCCCCCCGCTGGGCGTCAAGCCAAATCTCGGCATAATGGGCTCTGTCGGAGACCTGCACAAGATCCGACGTTTGGATGAGCCGGAGAGAGACCGCCGATGGCATTATGGGCATGATGCGAAACGAAGCCAATTCCTGCGATACGCGGCACGGAACGCCTCAAGACCAGCATCCGCCCTCCTTATCGGTGTCTGTGGTGAGAATGGGGATGAGGATAGGGAGAGGGACACGGCCCTGGACGAGGGACATGGATGACCTCAACCACCGGATGAGGGTGGACCGGCACGACGCAGACGCCCGCCGGCGGCCCGTAATCCTCGCAATCGATGACCATGCAACCGCTCAACCAGAGCATCAGAAAGGCAACGACGGCAATCAGCAGGATCCTTCTCATGATCTATTCTCCCGGATCAGCAACATCGTCGGAATGTCCTGTCCAAAGAGAAAAGGCGCCCCGCCGGCCTACGGTAACGCCCGCTTGCCACCTACCCTCAGTATCCCACCCGCCCCCAGATCGCTTCCTGCATTCTTCGCACGTCGGCCAGGCCTTCGTCGGTGGTCGGGGTGAAGTTGTACGGCGGGTTCGGCTGCTTGCCGGCCTCGATGGTCTCCTTGGCCTGATACTTCCAGTAGTCGCTGTGGCCATCCGCGAAGGCGACGTTGGTGCCGTCGCCGTGCCGGACGAAAGGCGGGTCCCACCAACGGGGCGACTGATACTGGATGGCGTAGCTGTCCGGGCTGATCCGCCCTTCGTCCAGGAAGACCAGGCGGAAGGACGGCGAGGGGACCGTGATCTCCGCTCTCCGTTTGACCATCATCACCGTCCGGACAACCATGATTTCACGACTGCATTGTAGGGCCGCCACAAGTGAAAGGCAAAGGGCATTTCCCCCTGCCCGGCGGTCGGGTCCCGGATCGAGGACCCGCAACCTTGACGGAAACGACGTCCCGGCTTAGACTTTCGTCCGTAAAGGTCGCTTGTGCGTTTCTGGTCCGGCACGGCACGAGCCGGGTACGGTGCCCATGGGGCGCACAGGCATGGAAAGGAAGAACCACGATGAAAAGCGGAAGACTCCACCCCACTCTGACTCTCGCAGCGGCGTTTCTGGTCGTCCTGCTGTCCACCTGCGCCCTGCACGCGCAACCGCTGAACCAGCCTCCTGAGGGGTTCAAAGCCCTGTTCAACGGCAAAGATCTGGCCGGCTGGAAGGGACTGCTCAAAGGGCCTTACGACAATCCCGACAAACGGGCCGCCCTGCCCAGCGACCAGTTGACCGAGCTCCAGAAGGAAGCCGACGACAACATGCGGGCACACTGGAAGGTCGAGGACGGCATCCTCGTTTTCGACGGCAAGGGCCGCAGTCTGTGCACGGCCAAGGACTACGGCGATTTCGAGATGCTCGTCGACTGGAAGATCGAGAAGGACGGCGACAGCGGCATCTACCTGCGAGGCGCACCGCAGGTGCAGATCTGGGACACCGCACGCACGACGGTCGGCGCTCAGGTCGGCTCCGGCGGCCTTTACAACAACAAGAAGAACCCGAGCAAACCGTCGAAGGTCGCGGACAAGCCCGTCGGCGAGTGGAACACATTCCGGATCATCATGATCGGGGACAAGGTCACGGTCTACCTCAACGGCGAACTGGTCGTCGACAACGTGACCATGGAGAACTACTGGGACTACAGCAAGCCGATCTACCCCACCGGCCAGATTGAGCTGCAGAACCACGGCAACTTCCTCTACTTCCGCAACATCTACATCCGCGAGATCGTCCCGGCCGAGGAGAAGCTGGCGGGCTTCGTGCCGCTATTCAACGGCCGCGACATGACCGGCTGGGTCGGCAACACCGTCGGGTATTACGCCCAGGACGGCAAGATGATCTGCGACCCGAAGAAGGCCGGCGGCAACGTCTACACCGCCGACGAGTACGGCGACTTCTCCTTCCGGTTCGAATTCAAGTTGACGCCCGGCGCCAACAACGGCCTGGGCATCCGAGCTCCGCTCGAGGGCGACGCCGCCTACGCAGGCATGGAGATCCAGATCCTCGACGACACGGCCCCCCAGTACGCGACGCTGCAGCCCTACCAATATCACGGCTCGATCTACGGCACCGTCCCGGCCAAACGCGGGCACCTCAAGCCGGTCGGCGAGTGGAACTACGAGGAGGTCATCGCCAAGGGCCGCCAGATCACGGTCAAGCTCAACGGCGAGACGATCGTCGACGCGGATATCGACAGGGCCAGCACGCCTGAGACGATGGACCATCGCGATCACCCGGGCCTCAAGAGGACCCGGGGCCACATCGGCTTCTGCGGCCATGGCGACTACCTGGAGTTCCGCAACATCCGGATCAAATCGCTGGACTGAAAGCAGCCATATGCCGGCCGGGCGGCGTCGTTTCAGACGGCGCCGTCCGGCCGTTCTTCCGCTCGTTCCATCCCTTCCTTTTTCTTCTCGATTCCCCGCACCCCGGGCCACAATCTGCGTATAATGCCACAGGCATTTTTCATGCACAAAGCATGACAGAATCCTTTGAGCCATGACGGTGTTCTATTCGACCGGGGGGTGCGAAGATGACACTCTTGTCCATGTGCTGCACGATGGTTGCGACGACGTCCCTGCTGACGCAGGGGCCTGCGCCGGCGGCAAATCAGAAGGACCCGATCGAACGGCTTCTCGATGCGATTGCCCAGGTCGAGAGCCGCAGGGATCCGAACGCCGTGGGGGACCACGGGCGGGCCGTCGGAGTGTACCAGATCCACCGCCGATACTGGCAGGACGGCACGCGAATCCTCGGCAGGGACTGGCCCTATGCAGACGCGGCAGACCCCGCGAAGGCCCGCCAAGTTGTCCGGGCCTATCTGCGCCACTACGGCAAGGACCGCAGCCTGATCGAAATGGCCCGCATCCACAATGGTGGCCCGCGTGGAGACCGCAAATCGTCGACCGAGGACTATGCCCGCAAGATCGCCGCCATCCTGGGCAGCCCACCGCAGTCCTCCTGAAACCCGGGCCGGATCAGACCTGCCGGTTCCTGGCCACGTCAACGACCTCCGGAACGTGGAGTCGAGCGACCGTTTCCTCGGCCAGCGCCTCGTACTCCTGGGCCCCCTTGTTGTCCGGGGCGAAGGTGAGAATGGCCTGCCCCTGGCTGGGTGCCTCGGCCAGAGCAACGGATTTGTGAATAACCGTATTGAAAACCAGAGCGCCGAACAGGTCGCGAAGGCCGGTCTCAATCCGTTTGCTCAACGCGGTCCGGTCTTCGACGAACGTCAGGACCACGCCCAGAGGCGCCACCCGGCAGGGATAGAACCGAGCCCGGATGTGGCGCATCGTGTCGAGGATGCGTTTCAGACCGTCCAGGGAATAGAAATGGGCCTGGACGGGGATGATCACGCCGGTGCTGGCCACCAGCGCGTTGATCATGAGCAGCCCCAGCGAGGGAGAACAATCGACCACGCAGAAGTCATAATCCCGGGCAACGCTTCGCAACTGCTCGCCCAGAATCAGTTCTTTTCCCGGCATCCCGCGAAGCGAAAGCTCCGCTCCCCCCAGAAGAATGTTGCTGGGCAGCAGGTGCAGCCGGGTGAGGCGCGTACCAATGGCGACCGCCGAGACCTTCAGGCAGTCCACCATGACGTGGTACGCGCTCTTGTCGAAGCCGTTCGGGTCGTAGCCCAGGCCGAGAGTCGCATGGCCCTGCGGATCGAAATCCACCAACAGCACCCTGTGCCCACGACCGGCAAGAGCGGCCGAGAGGTTGATGGCGGTGGTCGTCTTGCCGCAACCACCCTTCTGATTCGCAATTGCTATGATCTGCATTCCGCGGCGTCGCCAACTCGTGCCGCTACAGACAGGCACGCTTGTCCATATTCACCCTTGAACCCCA
>JAAYVJ010000461.1 GCA_012517265.1 Planctomycetota bacterium
AGGGAGATGCCGTGCGAGGCGTTGCCGGCGATGATGCAGTTGACGAGAGTCGGCGCGCTGCCGGCCGTCAGGGCGATCCCGAAACCGGTGTTATCCAGAATGCGGCAGTTGAAGATCGTGGGCGCCGCGCCGTTGCAGAAGACGCCCCTGGGCGAGCCGCTGATCACGAGTCCGGCCAGGACAGAACGGGCGTCCTCGCCATGAACGAAGGAGACCGCCGCGACGGGGGCGCCATGAATGATGGTCGCGGCGACGGCGCCGGGGTCGTTGGGATCCTGGGACCGAACGGTGATGGCTTTGCCTGCGAAGTTGACCGTCTCGTTGTACGTTCCGGGGGCCGCGACGAGAACATCACCGTTGGCGGCGGCGTCGATGGCTTGTTGAATCGACTCGTGACGAGTGCCCTTGACGATGTTTTCGACGGAGGCCTCGCTCGCCGTGGCGGACCAGGCGATGGCGAGCATGCAGCAGATGGCGGCGCTCAACCAGGGGGAGCGCCGGCCGCCGGATTGGTGGGACGGGGGATTCGGACGCTGTTTCCGCAAGACACGCCTGACACATCCGGCCATCATCTGCAAGACCTCCACTCGCTCTGGGTTCGACCACGGCTCGCAGCCCTTCCGGCACGAAAGCCCCTGTGTTCATCGGCAGTCCATGCCCGGGATCAGGAAGGGCATTCCTGGAAATCCCGACATCGCCGGCGTGCGGATCTTAGGTGGTGCGAAACGGAACACGCAACGCCAGCCTTTCTGCAAATTCCAGGGGCCATTATATCGGACGGCAATGATTCCAGCAAGCATATGATGATCGTCGGCCAGGCAAAGCGAGCGCGCGGCAAGCTGTGTCGCGCGCTCGCGGGAGTCTTAGAATAGGGCGGGCCAACTCCTCCTCCATCGTTCTTAGACGAGGCTCATGTCTAGGATGCACCGCCCTATTTCTTCGGGGGATCGGATCAAGAGAGAAAGAGCAATATCGCATCTCGGGCCTACGAGCGCGTACACTATCGGACGCACATGGCCAGCGTCACCTATTCTATCGCTGCATCAGAGTGCGGCAAGTGCAAAAATACATTCATTAGGTGCGAACTTCTCAGACGGTACAGATTGCCCAGAGCGTGCAGATTCGCACGCCGCCGTCGCGTACGAGGTTATTGATGTTGTCAATCGGGTTGCCAGGACGAAAGGTCTAATCGCCGATATACTCGGCCCGCGGCACACGCTCAGACCACCTGGACCATTTGATCAGCCATGATCCGTAGAGGGTCGTTTGGCCCCCGGCATCCTCGGGGACCTTGAAGATCGTGTCGCGGCGCCACTGCATGATTTGCTTGGCTAGTTCGGTGGCCTGCGCCTCGGGCAGGTCAATCCCATTCAGTTCAAGAGGGTCCGCGCCGAGGTGGAAAAGTCGGACGCGGCCGTTGTCAGGCTCGTAAACGAACTTCTTGTCGCCCTGGACGAAGCCGGCGGGCCCCTGCTGCATCCAGCCCGACAGGAAGACCCGGCGGTCCGGCGGCAGCGGTTCGAGGGCGTTGGCGCCGTCAAAAGCCATGACGGATACATCGAATCCCAGGAGCGTCAGAATCGTCGGCGCCAAGTCCACGGAGCTGACGGGGGCTGAAACGCGTGTTCCAGGCTCGACGAGGCCTGGGGCGCGGAGGCACATGGCGATTCGGAGCACCTCGTCGAACGGGATTCGCTCATGACCCATCATTCCGTGCTCGGAGAAGCCTTCGCCGTGGTCGCCGACGACGCAGAAAATGGTATTATCGGCCAATCCCATCTCGGTCAAGCGAGCATCGAGGGCGGCCAAGTAGCGGTCGGTATAGGCGATCGTCTGGAGGTAGCGGCCTTCCTGGGTATCGGCGCGAGGCCCATACCATGCGGGCACGATGTAGCTGTCGTGCGTCACGGAGCAGAGAATGGTGGCAAAAAACGGCGTATTCTCGGACTGTATCCATTGGGCAACGGGGTCGAGCAAGGCGAACTCATCGGCGCCGAGGTAGCTCACAAAGGTGTTTGGATCGTGTAAGTCCTCTCTGGCAAAGAACTTATCAAATCCAAGGTTATGAACGAGCCCTGGGCGGCATTCGAATGTCCCGGCTGCGGACTGGAAAAAGGCGGTGCGGAAACCAAGGCCCTTCTTGAGTATGGTTGCCAGGCTGGCGTATGGCGGATTCATGGGGAGGGCCTCCGAGACATCTTGCGACGCCGAAGGATAAAGGCCCGTCATGAGAGCGAAAAGGGCCTTCGTCGTGTGTGTGACGACGGATCTGGCGTTAGGGAAGCAGACCCCCTCCGCGGCCAGCGATGCCATGTAAGGCGTCAGGCCGTCTCCTTTGGGTCCGGCCTGCGGTGCGATGCCCCCTCGCTGGCGGGCGAGGGATGTGCAATCATGCTGCACGCCTTCGAGAACGACGATGACGAGATTGTGATTGACGGCGTTGGGCTTGATGCGGATGGGGACCTCGTCTTGTCTGGGGAGTTCACGTGCGGCGTTGCGAAAATCTTCTGCGGCCAGGTGGCGATAGCCAGGCAGGAGAAAGGAGAGGACCGCCCTGGCCTGGCAGTTGTATCGCATTCCGACGGATCCGCTCTGGGATGGGCCAAGACTAGAGACGGCTATATTGCCGAGAGCCGCCACGACGCTCACGCCCAGGGAGACAGCGATGCGAATGCGAAGCCAGCGCGAATTGAAGGTTGGCAGAACGGGCTTGGCGAGTGCCGAAAAGAAGAAGGCGAGGGCAAATCCACTTGGGACCAGAAGGACAGCAGAGGCCAGAGGCATCGCCAGAAGATTACGAAACACCATTTTCGCTACGAATAATGGGTCTCGGAAGATCGGAACGAGCTCGTGTGGAAGAATCTGCGTTCCTGTTCGAATCAACCAGCCGGCATTGATGCCGGACCACGTGCAAATCAGCGCAGCGGCGATCATTGTCGCCCGAACGACGCGGATCGTCGGTCGGCGATAGCACAGCAACGTCATGGCAGAATCAACGACCAGAAGAATCGCGACATCAGTCAATATCCAAGTTGGATACTCGGATATCTGCCCTGTTCTGCGTGCGTTGAAAAACTTCACCGCGAGGTTACAGAAGAGAGCCGCGAACATGATGGCCGAGGCGGCGCGCGGCACCATCGCAAGGTAGGCCGCACGGCC
>JAAYVJ010000058.1 GCA_012517265.1 Planctomycetota bacterium
ATTCGACCCCGATCAGGATTTCGTTGCGGCGCAGGAAGGGCAACGTGGCAGGCGGGATGAGGGCGGATTCTGTAGAGCAACTCGCCGAAGGCAGGCTGGGCAGGATCCTGGGACCACGGTATTAGATTGGAGGTTGAGCTTCCTGCAATCGCAGGTGCATAATGGAACGTGTCAGTTTCACAAGAGGAGTTGTCAATGCATGCGGGTGTGTGGCTCATGAAGTCGCATCGATGGCGTAGCATAGGCAACTCCCGGAAACCCCTGGAAAGACAAGATGATTTGAAGGAGTAATCCGAATGCACGGACAACAGCCTCTCATCCGCATCGTGATGGCGACCGCAATCGTCTTCGCCGCGACAGTGCCGGCAGCGGCGCAACATTCATTTGTTCTGGGCCAAAAGGAATTCCTCCTCGACGGCAAGCCCTTCCAGATCATCAGCGGAGAGATTCATCCCGCTCGCGTCCCCAAGGAGTATTGGAGACACCGCATCCAGATGGCCAAGGCGATGGGGTGCAACACCATTGCCGCCTATATCTTCTGGAACCACCACGAGCGTGAGCCCGGCGTATGGGATTTCGAAACGGGCAATCGCGACCTGAGGCAGTTCTTCCGGCTGGTGCAGGAAGAGGGGATGTGGGCCTTGCTGCGCCCCGGTCCTTATGTCTGTGCCGAGTGGGAGTTTGGCGGGCTTCCGCCGTACCTGCTGCGCGTGCCGGACATCAAAGTGCGGTGCATGGACGATCGCTATATGGCGGCGGTGCAAGGCTACTTGAACCAGATGGCGGAACTGGTCAGGCCCTTGCTGTGTCGCAACGGCGGGCCGATCCTGATGATCCAGATCGAGAACGAGTACGGCAGCTTCGGCAATGACAAGACGTATCTGGAGAGGTTGCGGCAGATCTGGAAGGACAACGGGATCGGAGGGTCCTTCTTCACCGGCGACGGCGCCACGCCGTACATGCTGGAGGCCGGGAACATCGACGGCGCAGCCATCGGCCTGGACCCGGGCTCCAACGAGGCCGCCTTTGCGCAGGCGGCGTTGCGGAACCCCGATGTCCCTGCGTTCAGCAGCGAGACGTATCCAGGGTGGCTGACCCACTGGGGAGAGCCCTGGGCGCGGCCGGGCGTCGAAGGCCTGCTCCGCGAGGTCCGATTCCTGCTGGAGAGCAAGAGATCGTTCAACTTCTACGTGATCCACGGCGGCACGAACTTCGGCTTCACCGCCGGGGCGAACTCCGGCGGCAAGGGCTACGAGCCGGACGTGACGAGCTACGACTATGACGCCCCCATCAACGAACAGGGCCGCCCGACGGAAAAGTACTTCGCGTTGCGAGAGCTTCTGACGCAGTACGTCGGAGCATTGCCCCCGATCCCGGAACCGATTCCCGCCGTGGAGATCCCCGAGATCGCCATGAAAGCCTACACGTCCGTCTGGAGCAACCTCCCTCAACCGGTTCCTTCCGTCCAGCCCAAGCCCTTCGAGGCCTACGGACAGGATTACGGTTTCATCGTCTACAAAACGGAGTTGATCGGCCACAAGAGCGGGAAATTGACAATCACCGAGCTGCACGATTACGCCACCGTATTCCTCAACGGCGAGTATGTCGGGAAACTGGACCGTCGCCAGGCCGAGTCGACGATCGACTTGCCCAAGAGCGGCGTGCGAAACCCCGTTCTGGAGATCCTGGTCGAGGGCATGGGGAGGATCAACTTCGCGCAGCACATGATCGACCGCAAGGGGATCACCGACCGCGTCACCCTCAACGGGATGACCCTGATGAACTGGCAGGTGTACAACCTCCCGTTCGACGAGAAGTACATCCAGGCCCTGGGGGAAGCCCCCGTGGACGCTGCCCGCCGAGGCGCGTTCTTCAAAGGCGTCTTCGATCTGGACGCACCGGCGGACACCTACATCGACATGAGCAACTACCGCAAAGGGATCGTGTGGGTCAACGGCCACAATCTCGGCCGTTTCTGGGAGATCGGTCCCCAGAAGCGACTGTACTGTCCCGCCACGTGGCTCAGGAAGGGTCGCAACGAGGTCCTCGTCTTCGATTTGCTTCAGAATGAGGCGCGGCCCATTTGCGGAAGAACCACTCTGCAATGAAGGGATCATGCCGTCAGGGACCAGACAGGTGAGGCCAAGACGGGCGTCTCTCGTTTCCGACGTACGGCATAACGACGTTCGCGGGCATTCCTTCTTGTCGGATGCCCCACTCAATCGGGAGATATGGCGATGCTGCGGCTATTGTATCAACTGCGACACTCTCTGCCCCGGCGTGCGGAAGAGGTTCTGACCCGCAGGTGGTATGAGTATCTCTCTCGCATGGATCGGGAGGCCAACATGCTTTTTATGAACTATGGCTTCGCGGATCTGGATCGTGACGCCGAACCGATCTCGTTGCATGCCGAGGATGAGCCCAATCGGTACTGCATTCAGTTGTATCGGCATGTGACCGAGAACGCTGATCTCCGGGGTATGGATATCCTGGAAGTGGGGAGTGGGCGGGGTGGCGGCGCCTCGTACATGGCACGCTATCTGAAGCCGCGGTCTGTCATCGGCCTCGACATCACAGGGTCGGCCATTCGCTTCTGCAATCGGCACTACCAAGTCCCAGGGCTTTCATTTGTGCAGGGCGAGGCGCAGTCTCTCCCCTTCAAAGACGCCTCGTTCGATGCGGTTGTGAATGTCGAATCCTCCCACTGCTATCCGTCCATGGAGCGGTTCCTGTGCGAGGTGCACAGAGTGCTCCGCCCGGACGGGCGGTTTTTTCTCGCCGATCACCGGCCGGCGAACCATGTGGACGCCCTTCGCACGCAGTTGTGCCGAGCCGGCTTCTCCATCCGCACAGAACAGAGAATCACCCCCAACGTCTTGCGGGCTCTGGACCTCGACAATGAACGCAAGCGGCGGTTGATCGAGCAGCACGTTCCGCGAATCCTCCAGGGCTTCTTCAGCGAGTTCGCCGCGATGCAGGGGACGCGAGGCGTCTACGCGAAGTTCGCCTCCGGGGACAAACAGTACCTGAGCTTCGCCTGCGAGAGAAGACGCGAGCTACGCACGGGCAGACAAGCTCCTATTTCTTCCACGTGATACGCTCGATCTGGATGTAGTCGCCCACCGCGCCGGCCGAGACAGGATCGAACCGTATCCCCGTAATGCTGCCTTTGTAGGCGGGGCAGCCGGCCAGGTCGATCTCGTAGACGTGATAGTCCCCATCCGGCTTGAGCGTGAAGCCGACGCTCCTGTCATCCGAGAAGTGCGGCTGACTGGATGTCCTCCAAAACAGCCGGGCGTCGGTTCGCCGTGTCACGCAGGCGGCGCGGACGTACAGGACGGGCACCTCGGAGGCATCCCAGAAGGCCGTCGGCCCGACAAGCTGCGGATCGTCGGCTTCGAGTTTCACGTGCAGGCGTCCTTGAATGGGCCAGCCCGTATCGACGGCGTTGCGATACACCCAGTGTTGCCGGTCCTTTTCAAACCGATAGTCCGGCAGCGACGACCGGGGCCGATTCTCGCAAGCGAACCGGCGAATCTCATCCAGCGTTCCTACGATCAAGGTGTACTCGTAGTCATACTGAATGTTGTGATCCAGGATCTCGTCTTGAATGGGCGAAATGTATCCGGTCGGCGCGTCTTTGCTGCCTCCGCCGCCCGGCTTTCCGAAGAAGCCGCCGGTGAAGGAGTACGTGCCGGGTTTGAAGACGCCCACGCCTCGGTTGTCGTCGTTGACCAGGGCGGCCCAATTCTCCGTGGCCAGCCAGTTCTCCCAGGGAGAACCCTGGACGTCTTCCAGGCGGGTCCAGGTCTTCTTGAACTGAGACAGGTCCCCGCCCGTGAAGGGCCGATCGCCGGCGTAGCTCATCAGACGATACCAAGGACCGTTCGTGTAGATTGCGGGCAGTTCCTGGCCGCGGCCGGAGTACTGGGTCTTGTCCGAACGATGGTTGTCGATGCGGCATCGAACGACCGCAGTGTTGGCATGCAGCCGGATCCAACTCTCGAAGGTGCATTCGCCGGGCTCGTTGTCCAGGGGCCACTGCATGGGGATGCACTTGACGTAGAGCGAGGCGCCGTCATTGCGATGCTCGGTGACCACGGATCGGTTGCCCGCGCAGTCGCCCGACTGGATCGGGTTCCAGCCCAAGGCGGCCCAGGTCTTTGAAGGCTGCTTGCCGTTGGGTGCGAACGGCACGGGACCCGAGTAGAACGACATCTGGATCTGCCGCCCCCAGTCGTGGCTGTTGATCATATTCACCTTGTCGCCACTCTCGGCCAGGTAGGTGATGGAGCCGCCGAGTTTCAGGTCCACTCCGAGCCGAATGACGCCGTTGTCGAGATAGCTCATATCCTCGGCGGGCGACTCGGTCGCCGACGGCAGTCGGTCTCTGTAAAGGTCCTTGTAGAGACCGATTTTGTCAAAGGGAATCGGGGCGAATCCAGGCACGGAGACGGCGTAGTTCTTCGGGTTCAGGGAGACCGCGGCGGCATCCGCCACGATCGTATTGTCCACCGTCTCCACCGTCCGTTCGCTCAGGCCGTCGAGCCAGTCGATAGCTTTGCCGGGCCCCACAATCACGTTGTCGGCCAGTCTGTTGTATTTCGCCTTGGCCGGTTCGTCTCGCAGGATCTCCGCAAGGTGAGGGTATCGCGTGCTGTAGGGCGGCCGGTCGTAGGGCACTTCCTTCAGGCCGTTCATCAGGAACGGATCGCGGCCGTCGAACCAGAAGCTGGCCCAGCCGGTACCGCGCGCATCGACGTGGATCGCGGGATTGCAGCCGATGAAGAGGTTGTTGACGATGGTGTTGTCCCGCCCGCCGCCGATCATCGCGGCCCGCCCGGCGCGATCGAAGATGTTCCCGACGATGGTCGTGCCGCAGAAGCAATCGTCGAGGTAGACCGCCATCACGTCGACGAAGCCGTCCTTGGCGGCCAGCGTGGGACCGATGTCATGGAAGTAATTGTGCCGGATCACCGTGCCGCGCATGGTGAGGTTGCGGCCCATGTAGATCGCGCCTGCGTCGCAGGTCTGGGTGCAAACCCGGTAAATCTCGTTGTAGGCGACCTCGTGGTCGTTGCCGCCCATCAGGATCGCGTTGTGCGGACCATCGTGGAGCCGATTGTGCAACGCCTTGTTGCCAACCCCGTTGATGCCGATGGCCGGACGGTAGGTGCGGCACAGACGGCTGTGGTGGTGAATATCGCAGTTCTCGACCACGTGCCCGCCGGGAGTCAGGGTCGCCCGGTCCCCGCCGGTCACCAAGACGCCGCTCTCGCCCAGGTCGAACAGGTCGCAGCTCACGATCCTGTGATTCGTACCTCCGGCGACATCAATGCCGCTCGTGCCAAGGCCTCGCAGGATGCAGCCGGCCACCGTGACGCCGCTTCCTCCGACGACCTGGATGCCCTGGCCCCGGGAGCAGGCCAGGGTCAGCCGTTCCAGCGAGAGATCGCGGGCTTCGCTGACCGTGATCAAGGGGGCTTCGAGCGTCGAAAGGACCGTCTCGCCGGGGCCCGCCAGCCAGGCGTAGAGGGTGCCGGTCTTGCGGTCCAGCCAGTACTCGCCGGGCGAATCCAGCTCCTCGATCAAGTTCAGGGCATAGAAGCGTTTGCCCGCCTTGTAGCCGTACACGCCGTGAGGGGGCTCGGTGATCAGCGTCTGTGTCGCCGTGTCGACCGAGATCACCTTCTCATACGAATCGGCCCAGTCGTAGGTCCAGTAGCCGTGCACCCAGAGTTCGTCGGCCCCGGCCCAGCGGGCGAGACGCTCGGGCTCGACGCGGACCCCAAACCTGTCCTTCCCGTCGGATGCCAGAACGCTCCATTCATCGCCGTTCGGCCAGCGTGCGAGGGTCTGCGGGACGCCGTCCACAAAGAGCTCCGGCGGCGAAGGCGACGTGCCGATGCCAAAACCCCGGCGACGCAGAGCCCCGAGATCATCGCTCACCTTCACCTCCACAACTTTGCCACGCGCGCTTGCCGGCAGGCGAGGGTCTGTGGAGAGCGTCCAGCCGGTGATGAGTTTGCCGCCGAGCAGCCTCGCCCCGGGTTCGCCGCGGACGGTCAGGCCGGAGTCGCGATGGTCCAGGACGAAGGAGGCTGTACGCAGATGAGTCCCTGCGCAGAGGATGATCGTGTGCTTTCCGTCTCCCGCGGTCCGCAGTCGGTCCCTCGCGGCCTCCAACGACGCAAGGGGTTTCGCCTCCGTCCCCGGGTTCACGTCCGCCCCATCGGGCCTCACGAACAAATCCGTCGCATTCGTCGGCAAGGCCATCAGCAGCAGCAGAAGCGGACACAGAGCAGATTTCATAGGGTCTCCTCTCGTCACAACGACAAGTCCTTGGCTGTCGATGGACCGACAGCATTTCGCCATATGATCGGGGCGACCCCACATGCTGTCAACCTCCTCTCCTTGGTCAGGCCCGACGAGCCGGATGGCCCGAAGGACGAATCGCAGCGTGTCCGAGAGCCCCGCCTTCGAAAGTCAGGACACAGGGCTGGCCTCCAAGCGATTGGCCCTCCGATTCTTCGGAGACACCTATCGGCCTCGACGACGGCCCATCACTGCCATTCCACCCCTCCGATCCTCACATCGTCCACCCAACGAATCCTCAGCGGCACGCGTGGATCCGCCTCTGGCAGGTCTTCTCTGGTGTATCCCACCGAGGCATGTTCGCCGTCGGCAAAGACCGCGCGCACATCCCCGCGCCGAGGGCAAGTCATCTCACGGCCGGCCTGCGCCTCTGAGCCATTCGGCCGCCATCGCCGCGAAGTCGCGGAGGTCGACCCGCTCATCGGCGTTCAGATCGACAGGTGAAACCGGCTTTGGAAAGACGCCTGTGCCGTCGGTGGCGACGAAGGCGATCTCCGCAGGCGAGAGGGCGTAGTCGTAGATCTGCACGTCGTCGATCAGGCCGTCGTAGTGGCCGTACCAGCCGGTGCCGATCTGCAACGACGTGACGCCGACGATCGGCGAGTCCGTCCCGGCCAGGCGGTCGTAGAGTTCGCCGTTGAGGTAGATCTCCATGCAGCCCGGCCGCCCGTCCACGCCGGTGCGGACGTCCTTCGTGAAGGCCCAGTGGTTCCAGCGCCCCGTCCACTCGGACTTGTCCCGATGCCGCCCCGCCAGGCGGTTCTCAAACGACCAGGGGAAGCCGCAGTCCCAGCGATACTGGCCGGGATCGCGCCAGCAGCCCAGATGAATCGCGAGGGCCGGATTCGACTTGCCCCAGACGTAGTTCGAGCACAACAGGGTGTCGTTGAGATGGCCCGAGTCGTCGCCTTTCTGCCAGAACGCGATCGTGATCGCGTCGTGGATCCCCGCAAAAGCCTGATCGACCTGGGGAATCACCACCGCGTCGTCCCGGCTGACGAACTGGATGGCTTGCCCGAACACGCCCCGGGTGAAATTGCAGCGGCCCCGGATCTCGGCGTGGGCCCGGCCCATTCTGTCGTTGGCGTTGCCGTCGAACTCG
The DNA here is from genome assembly GCA_012517265.1 of Planctomycetota bacterium. GTDB lineage: Bacteria > Planctomycetota > Phycisphaerae > Sedimentisphaerales > Anaerobacaceae > PLanc-01. Next base: position 7,478 of record JAAYVJ010000058.1, read on the forward strand.
TACCAGAGAACAGGATCCCTGGGCATCGCGACGTCCAGAACGTGGGTAGGCTCGCGAAGCCACTCGTCCGCCATCCGTTCTAGATCCCGATAGTCGACCCGCGAATCGTCGGTCTTGTCCGCCTTCGGCCGGGTCTCATCCGAATCCGTACTCGCGTACAGCCGGATCTCCGCGATATTCAAGGTCCCGGCCCCGAATGCGCCGGGGGCCAGAGATGGCGCAGGACGCACACCGACGCTGATCGCCCGGACTTGCGCCAGATCGACCGGACTCCAGTCTGTCGAAGGGATGCGGCAGATCCGCCAGGGCGCTCGCCCGGTCATCTCCGCTTGAACGGGCCGCGACACGATTGCCTCGTGAATACCATCGGTCACGGCGACGTACAGCTCGCCCCAGGCCGGATCGGGCAAGTCGCCGTGGAAGATGATTTCCAGGCCGGAAACGCCGCCGCCGGTCCAATCCTGAGGAGTACCGAAGTACCGGGTCGCCGCCGAGCGGCTGGCTGCATCGCAGTAGTAGCGAAACACCAGCGATTGCTGGCATGTGTCGAGGATCTCCTGCTCTACGATCAGACTGGCGTCCCCTTCGCATCGCCAGAAGCCCTCCCAAGACACCGCATCGACATAATCCTCGAAATCGTCGATCACGGCCGACTCGCCCGGGGGGAAGGACCACACGTCGTGCGAGACGCGGGCCTGCACGTTGCACAAGTCGAAACCGGGGGATTGACCGCTCCAGTCCAGCCCCACCAGGCGGACCGCGCGGGGCACGAACGGCAGCGAGAGCCCGTCGAGATCGACCCCGATCCGGCTCAGTTCTTGCGTCATATCGGCGGCGACGGAGACCCGCGTCAGAAGGTACTCCCGATCCGCGCCGTCCGTGACGAACAGCAGGGCCTGCTCGCCGGCCTTGCCCGTCTCGACGAGCACGATGTCGTCTCCCTCTGCGGCGACCAGCTCGCCGGAGAAGCCCAGGTCGATCCAGTGGTCCGCCGGCAGCGTCACTGCCGACTGGTCCGAAGGCGGCGGCCCGACCAGCCAGCGACGGGGAACGACCGTCACCGGGTAGAACCCGGAAGCATCCATGCCGATCCAACAGCTCATGTCGGCGTCGTGGAGATCCAGCACAGCCGTCGGGTACTCGAGGACGGCCGCCAATCCTCCAACACCGACGCACAACACCATCGCGATCGGCAAGACAAACCACTTCCCATTTCGCATCGGGCTCCTCCGGCCTGGGCGACGTTTGCGAGACCGTCCGGACCTGCTTTCTGCCAAAAACCCATTGTATCAGGTCCGATGCCCGTTCCCAAGCCCGAAGCTCTGCGCTTTGCCTCTCTTCGCCAATCGAGAATCTCCTTGCCAGCCAAGGGGCTTCCGCTACACTGGGCACATTGGTCGGGTCGGTGCGGGGCATTTATGCCCTACACCATGTTCGAGGGGAGAAACCAGAACAAGAACGTTTTGAGAGGTGAGAAGCATGAGCGAATACTCAGTCAATCCGGCGGGGGAGAAATTCCCGCTGCCCCAGAAGCAGGAATACGAGGCGGAGTTTGGGCGGATCGAGGCTCTGGCCCACGCGGCCCGCAAAGAGGGCAAGGAGATCGTCGTCGTGATGGGCGTCGGGTTCGTCGGAGCCGTCATGGCCGCGATCGTCGCCGACACCGTGGACAAGAAGACCGGCAAGCCATCCAAGTTCGTCATCGGCTGCCAGCGGCCCAGCCCCCGCAGCTATTGGAAGATCCCCATGCTCAACCGCGGGGAGTCCCCCGTCAAAGCGGAGGACCCGCACGTCGATCCGATGATCGCCCGTTGCGTCAAGGACAAGAAGACCCTCGTCGCCACTTACAACAGCGACTGCCTCAAGCTGGCCGACTGCGTCGTCGTCGATGTCCAGTGCGATTACAGCAAGCAGGAACTGGGCAACATGCGGACCGGCGAGGCCGAGATGAGCGCCCTGGAGGCCACGATGCGGACGATCGGCGAGAAGATCGAGCCGCACTGCCTGGTCCTGATCGAGACCACCGTCGCCCCCGGCACGACGGAATTCGTGGCTTGGCCGATCATGAAGAAAGCCTTCGCCCATCGCGGCATCAAGTCGGTGCCCCTGTTGAGCCACAGCTTCGAGCGAGTCATGCCCGGCCGCGAGTACGTCTCCAGCATCCGCGACTTCTGGCGGGTCTGCTCCGGCTGCACGCCCGAGGCCCGCAGCCGCGTCGTCAAGTTCCTCACCGAAGTGCTCAACACCGAGAAGTTCCCGCTGACCGTCATGGACCGGCCCATCGAGTCCGAGACCACCAAGATCGTCGAGAACTCCTATCGCGCGACCATCCTGGCCTTCCTGAACGAATGGAGCCTGTTCGCCGAGCGCAACGGCGTGGACCTCATCAAGGTCATCAACGCCATCAAGATGCGCCCCACCCACAACAACATGATCTTCCCCGGCCCCGGCGTCGGCGGTTACTGCCTGCCCAAGGACGGCGGTCTGGGCTACTGGGCCTACAAGCACATCCTGGGCTTCGAGGACGGCGACGAGATCTTCAAGATCACCCCGACCGCGATCGACATCAACGACACCCGTGGCCTGCACGTGGCCGAGCTGACCCGCGACGCCCTTCGCAACATGGGCCGCTACATCGCGGGCGCCGAGGTCCTGATCTGCGGCGCCAGCTACCGCCAGGACGTGGGCGACACCCGCTACAGCGGCAGCGAAATGGTCGTCCGCAAGCTCACCGAGATGGGCGCCGAGATGCGAATCCATGACCCCTATGTGGACCACTGGTACGAGTTGGAGCAGCAGGACAGCTACCCCTCGCCGGGCAGTTCGTGGTCGCGGTTCTTCCGCAACCAGGACCACCTCACGAACGCGGTCGTCCAGAAGGATTTGGCCAAGGCCCTCAAAGACGCCGAGGCGGTCATTCTGGCGGTACCGCACGAGCCTTATCTGGCCCTCGACCCCGACCAGGTCGTCAAGTGGGCGGGCGCCCCGCTGGCGGTGATCGACTGCTTCGGCATTCTCTCCGACGATAAGATCCGGCGGTACTTCCAGTTGGGCTGCGAGGTCAAGGCCCTCGGCCGAGGCCAC
>JAAYVJ010000462.1 GCA_012517265.1 Planctomycetota bacterium
AGGTCCGCCTCCGCATCAACCGACCGGCAGACGACGCCCCGGCCTGCCAGCCATCGGGCCGTCTCGCCGGGCGGATCAAACAAGGCGATCTTCACGGCCGGCCGCGCCGCCCTGGCGAGGGGAATCACCTGGAATGAGAACGAGTCTTCCTGGCTCTCCCCGGCGTCGGACTGGAAGGTCGCATGGATTTGATAGTCGCCCGGCGAGAGGTCGTCGGGCAGTTCGATTTCCAGCGGGATGCGCACCTGGTTGCCGGTCGGGATGACCACCTGCTCGTTCCCCTTGGCCTCCGGCCGGAGATTGCACGTCCACGATGCCTGGCCGGCGACGGTCAGACGCGTGTTGTTGATCACGATGAACTGCTTCTGGACGACCTGGCCGGGATGGAAGGTGTGGTCCTTCGAGGTGAAATGCTCCGCCTTGCCTGCGATCCACGCCAACAGGGGCGAGTTGTTGCGAATCAGCGACTGGGCGGTGGGCGACGCGATCCAATCGGATCGCTCGTAGGCCAGGTCGAAACGGGCGTACGTGCGGTCGATGAAATCGGGGCTGAAGCCGGGCCGTTGGAGATTGTCCCAATCCACCGGAAGTTCCTGTCGCTTGGGTTGGAACCCGTCGCGCAGCTTCCAGAAACGGTCATGCTCCCAAGGCGAGTTGCCCGAAAGGCCCCAGGTGCGAAAAGCCCGCCAGTTGTCGGTGGTATAGGCGGCCTGGACCGGCTGCATCTCGTCCAGTCGCTCGTCCCCGACCGGATAGGGGTAATCCCATCGCTTCCACGGCTGGCCCTTGCGGAACTGCTGCGCTTCCCATCGCAGATTCCGTTTCTCCCGGTCACTGATCTGGTAGGCCGCATCGCCCAGGAACTGTGCGTTCCATTCCGCCAGACAGTACTCCCACGGCACTGCCGCGCTGCCGAACTCGCGCCGGCCGTTGTACCAGCCGCGATACATGGTCCAGTCCCAGCCGAACGGCGCGCCGTATTCGACCAGGAGCAGCGGTTTGGTCCCAACGTTCGACCAGTGCTCGAACCAGTCATCCAGTTCCTGCGCAGGCACGAAGTTCGGATAGAAATTGAGGGTGTACATGGAACTGAGGTTGCCGGAGGAATGGTGGTAGACGATTCTCGCGGGGTCCAGACGCTTGACGATGGCCTCGCAGCGTAGCGCGGTCGCCGCATTGCGAGCGGCCCACTGGTCCCGGGGGTCGCTCAAACCGTCGATCATCTGAGGGTTCATATCCTCGTTGTAGCCGGTCGCGTTGTGGCTCATGGCGTAGCACACGACGGACGGGTGGTTGCCTGCCGCCCGGACGTAGAACGCTGCATGGGCGGCGTAGCCGTTGGTCTGCTCGGCGTTCGGGCCTTTCCAGTCATAGGCGCTGAAGTGCGGCTGCGACAGGGCGACCAACATCCCGACGTCATCGGCGGCGCGGAGGATCTCGGCAAAGCTCAGATGCGCGCCGGGCTCGCAGCCGTAGTTGTGGGCATACACGAAGTTGATCCCGAAGCTCTTCAGACGCAGCAAGCTCTCCTTGGCCCCGGCGTAGGTCGCCAGCGCCGCTCCTACCTGGGCGTTGTCCAGCGGCACGAGGGACAGATACAGTCGAGTTCCGTTGAGGTAGAGATCACGGCCCTCGATCCAGAACTCGCGAAAGCCGAAGCGAACCGGGATCGCAACGTCCACCGCCCGGCCGGCCGCATCGAGGAGCGACACCTGGGCCTCGTACTGGTTCTCGGGGGTGTGGATGTCCCACAGTCTCGGCGGCTTCCAGGAGGCCGTGAACGTCGCACACCCGTCCGTCACGTCCGCCTCGGCGAAGTCGGGTCCGGCGAACTCCGCGATCTGCCGGCCCTGTTCCAAAATGCGGGCGTGCAACCTGTACCGACCGCCGGCAGTCAGGGCCCCCACCTCGGCTCGGACTGTGACCTCGCTCCGGCGGAACGAAGTATCGAGCTTCACGGTCCCCAGCCTCGCTCCGCTCGGTTCGGCGACCAGCCAGACGTCGCCGCACAGACCGCGGCGTTCGACTGTACCCTGCCGCTCTACTGCGGTGTTGGTGTTGTTGTAGGACTCCATGACGGCCCGCAGGGGCATCGCCACGACCAGCAGGCTCAGGACGTGCGTCGCTCCCGGTCGGACCACTGGCGAGAGGTCCACCTGACCGGCCGGGAAGCGAATCTGACCCGCCTGGCGTCCATCCACGTACGCGATCGCATAGGAGTTGAGGTATTCGACTTCCAGGGAGATTCGCCGCCCCGCCCAATCCTGAGGAATCGTCATCGTGCGTTCGTACCACGCTCTTCGGACGTCGCCGAGCCTCGTGTCCTTCCAACTCGGGTCGGGGTAGAGCGTCTGGTAATCGCTCTGCATGTAGTCCTGGATGCCGGGCCAACAGGCGGGCACCTTGTAGTATCCCCAAGCCCCCGTCGGGACTTCCTGGGCGTCTTCCGCCGCCGGTTGCCATTGCCACAGCCCGTTGATGCAGACTCGTTCCCGGGTGGGTGTGGTCTGGCGATAGGCCTTGGCCGCATCCCACACGGCTTTGACTCCCGGCGGGAGCACGGCATTCGTTTGACTGTGCGCCAAGGGCGACCCAGTCGTGGCCTGAGAGAACGCTGTCGCCGGCATAGCCGTGATAAGCAGCCAGACGAGGTTGGCGCACGTGCGGCGTTTCATAAGATCCGGCAGTCTGGAGTGGCGTTTCACAGGATGCTCTTTCAATGGTTCTCCGGTTCACAGGCGATCTCGACGAGATGCTCGGGGCCGGTCACTCCGAAGAGGTTCATCGTTCGGAATGCCAAACGCATGCGGGCAGATCCGTTCAACGGGAGGTCGACTTCCTCGCCGCAGTCCTGCCATATTCCGTTCTTGTCCATCATCTGAAAACTCCGGAAGTTCGGCGTGCAGGACCCGAGGGCCACGTGCGCCTTGTTGTCCTCGACGACCACCTTCGATGTGATGACGTTGGGTGTCCATTCGATCCAATCGCGCCGCGTCGTCTTGATGAAGTACGGCGTGTCGTATGCCCAGTGGGGCTTGCCGTCCCGATACCACGTGTGCGTGCGGAAGATCTCGTCGTCCAGCACGACCAGCGTGGAGGTGGGTCTGGCCGGGAAGGTGGTGAAGCGATTGGTGTCGGTTTCCCAACTGCACCATCGATAGGTGTCGGGCCGCGTTTCCGGCTTGCCGGTCTTGGGGTCCGGCTTCATGGGGCGTCGATCGGGGCCGACCACACAGACGACCGATTTGGCCCCATCTCGCCAGAGTTCGTCGCGGATTTCCAGGGCCGACAGCGGCACTCCGTCCTTCTCGAAATGGGCATCGTACTTCGCGTCAATGAGCACCCATTTGCTGAACTTGTTCACCCAGACCTCGTTGACCCCATGGTGGCCGCCGTCGTCTTTCAGCCCCGGGCCGCAGCCCAGACGCCGGGCGACGTATCCGAAGCTGTTGAGCACCGCATGCTGGACGATGCTGAAATGGGTGCAGTGGAACTTGCCGCCCTGGAGGGCCGCGTCGAGAATGGCGAAGGTGTCTTCTCGCGTCGGCGTGGGATTGAGGTTGTCGATCGCGATGTTCGACTTGATCCAGTGACGCAGCAAGAGGATCCGTTTCCACTCGTCGGTTTGGCCCGCGACGACGGCGTCCAGGTCATACCTCGTCCGCAACTGGCGCATCCGCGGGCTGTAGTAATCCTCGAACGCCCGGAAGATCTCGTTGCCGCAATACCGGGGATTGTCCAGCGGGACCACGACAAATCGGCCGCCTTCCGTGGCAGACAGCCTCCCTGTCGTCACCAGAGCGCAAGCGAGCATGATGAGTGAAAGTCGTCGGGACCTTGGATTCCTATTCATAGTCCGTCCTTCCCATGGCGTCTTCCTACCGGCGTCCGGCGTGCCGACCGGTTCATGCAGCCGACCACAGCGTCTCCATGATATGCCATTCCTCGGACTATACAACACTCCTCTTGCCTCTTGACGAGAAAGCGAATGGAGACCCAACGGGCCGACGCATCGACGAAGACGTCGCCGGTCTCGATTGAGGGATGTCTGCTGATCCGGCAGTCTGACCGGCCGGCTCGCAGACCTCAAGGGGCATCCCCCCGCGGGTTTGACGGGATTGACGAGCAGCGCCCACTCCTTCTCCTGTCGCAGGCGGGGAAATCCTCCGGCGCGCGAATCGTATGAACCTCGCCGCCCCAGCGCAGGAACATGATGGAGCTTTCGCCGGGAACGGCCAGGCAGGGTTCTCGCCCATACCAAGGTCCTTCAGGCGTTGAATGCACGGTCGACTTGCCGGCGGGAGGACTGGCTGGCAAGACCGCCGTTCTCGAACTGCCCTGACGCAATCCGGTTCGATTCGCGATGGATCCTGCTGTGGATTTTCTTGCAATCGTGGACCACAGCGTGTAAGGTCATGGGGTACTTGCTGTTGCGTTCGTTCGGATGGTCGCGTTTGCCGGCGGTTTGTGAAGCATTCCCGACTACGACATCTGCTGTAAGTATCGCATCGGCAAGAGCTTGGGAGTGTAGCTCAGTCGGTAGAGCAACGCACTTTTAATGCGTAGGTCCTGGGTTCGAGTCCCAGCACTCTCACTTGAAAGCGATGGTGCTGACCAAAACGGGCTCACTCGAAGACCACCCCCTGCAATTGAGGGAAGTGGTGAATCCCTGGCCTCGTGCGGGCGAGATTCGCATTCAGGTGGCCGCCTGCGGCGTCTGTCACACCGAGTTGGACGAGATTGAAGGCCGGCTCGAAGGCAGGCTGCCCGTCATTCCGGGGCACCAAGTCATCGGCCGAGTGGACGCCCTTGGGCCAAGGACAACTTGTTTCACCGTGGGCCAACGCGTCGGAGTCGCGTGGCTCTACTCCTCATGCGGCGTCTGCGACTTCTGTCTGGCCGACCAGGAGAACCTCTGCGAGCAGTTCCGTGGAACGGGTTGCCACGCGGACGGGGGCTACGCCGAGCACATGGTCGCCCCCGAGCAGTCTGTCTATCCGATCCCCGAGTCGTTCAGCGATGTCCAGGCCGCGCCCCTGTTGTGCGCGGGCGTCGTCGGGTATCGCGCCTTGCGTCTGACCAATCTCCAGGATGGGCAGTCTCTGGGCTTCTTCGGGTTCGGGGCCTCCGCCCACATCGTCCTCCAGGCGGCTCGTCACAAGTTCCCCAAGGCAAGGCTCTTGGTCTTCACGCGGGCCGGACAGACCGAGCATCAGAAGCTGGCGACGAATCTCGGCGCCGACTGGGTCGGCACGACCGGCGAAACGCCCCCGGTCCCGCTCGACGCTGCAATCGACACGACGCCGGCCTGGACCCCGATTGTGGAAGCCCTGCGTATCCTGAGGCCGGGAGGACGACTGGTGATCAACGCGATCCGCAAGGAGTCCAGGGACCAGAACGCCTGGCTCCGCTTGGACTACGCGACGCATCTGTGGCGGGAGAAGGAGATCAAGACCGTGGCCAACGTGACGCGACGGGACGCCCTGGAGTTCCTGCCCCTGGCTGCCCAGGCGGGAATCCGGCCCGAGGTGCAGGAGTTCGCGCTGGAGCAGGCCAATGAGGCCCTCTCGCTCGTCAAGCGGGGGGCAACAAAAGGCGCCGCCGTTCTGAGAATCGCGTGAAGGCCCCTACGAGTTGCGGAGAATCCAGTCGGCCGCTTCCTTGATGCCCGAGGTCACGATCTCGCCGGGTTGCAGGTCATTCACGTGCTTCTCGCCGTGCCCTGTACGGACGTAAACGCCCCTGCCGCCGACCGACCGGCCGAACTCCACGTCGTGCGGATGGTCGCCGATCGTGAAGGACCGCTCCAGATCGACGGAGTGCTCCTTGCCCGCCATGTGGAGAAAATAGGGACGAGGCTTGATGCAGTGACAGCCGTCTTCGCGTTCGTGCGGGCACACATACACCGCGGTGATCGTTACCCCGTGCTCGGCCAGACGCGAGACGACCCATGTGTTGACCCGATTGACGTCGTCCAGCGTGATGATCCCGCGGGCCACCCACGGCTGATTCGTCACGAGAAACAGCAGAAACCGGTCCTGGAGCCGTTTGAGGGCGTCGAACGTGTCCGGATAGAATACGACGTCCGAAGGCTTCGCCAGGACCCCGCGGTCCTCGACGATCGTCCCGTCGCGATCGAGAAACACGGCCGGGCGCAGCATCAGGAATCCTCCCGTCCCGAGGCTCGGCCGGCCCCGGCGGGGGCGAATCGATTGCTCCAACTCAGGAAAAGGGCAACGGTCATCAGAGCCGCCGTGCCGACGACGCCGACGAGAATCGGGTCGAACGGAGGCTCCGCCCATTTCCATGCCGCGGTCAGATTCCGGGCGAACGTGCCCCAACTGATCACCGCCACGCTCACACAGATCGCGGTCAGGCCCTGCCAGAGCCGCAGACGGACGCCCAGCAGACTCAGGAGAAACAGGCCGAGGATGCCGCCGCCGAAAATGCCGGAGATCTGCCACCATTTGTCCAGGGCGCTCTTCTGGCGAATCATCAGGATCGCGAAACCCGTCCCGAGGAGACCCCAGACCACCGTGGTGAAGCGAAGGCACCACAGGCTCGCCTTGTCGCTGACCTGCGGATTGACGTAGCGTCTGTAGAAGTCGACGAGCAGGACGGTCGCGGAGCAGTTGAGACCCGAATCGATCGTGCTCATCGCAGCCGCCATGACGGCCGCCAGGATGAGGCCCTTGAGGCCCACGGGAAGCCGCGTCGCGATGAAGTACGGGAACGCCTCGTCGCCTTTGGTGACCGC
>JAAYVJ010000463.1 GCA_012517265.1 Planctomycetota bacterium
GGTCAGTTGCCGGGCCAGAAGCTTGTCTTTGACCTGGCCGGAGTTCTTGAGGTCCCGCAAGAACGCGAAGTCATTGGCATCGCTGTAGATCCTGCGCATCTCCAGCGTCAGTCTGCTGGAGCGGTCGTAGGCGTTCGGATCGCCCGTCACGGCCGCGTCCCACGAGGCCAGATTCGCCTGTTTTTCCAACGGTTTGATCTTCTCGACGTGAGCCGCAATGAAATCCTTCAAGGCTTTCTCCTTCACATTCGCCGCGTAGCCGCGGGGCGCCAGAATCGCTGCCGCCAGCGCGCCCACAATCATCAGCTTCTTCATCGTCGTTGCTCTCCGTACATTCAATGGCTCAGTTCGCTTCAGCCGAGCGATTCGGATACGCCGGCTTCGTCGGCCGCTTCGGCGGGTTCTTCTCCAGCAGATTCAGCACGACGCCGACCGCGGTCTCGAGCTGCGGGTCGCGTCCGGCCGCCAGCTCGTGCGGGGCGTTCTCGACCTCATAGTCCGGATCGACGCCGTAGCCTTCGACCGCCCAGGCGCCGTCTTCGTACATGCCGAACGACGGCGCGGTGACCGAGCCTCCGTCGATCAGGCTGGGATTGCCGCTCATGCCGACCAGCCCGCCCCAGGTGCGCATGCCCACGAGCGGCCCGAGTCCCGCCTCGCGGAAATAGTAGGGGAAGGCGTCGCCGCCGGAGCCGGACCAGCCGTTCATGATCATCACCTTCGGCCCGGTGTGGCTCAAAGTCGGCGTCTGCCAGTCGCGATGGTCCCGCCGGGCCCAGTAGTTGTAGGTGGGCCGGCGCAGCAGCTCGATGAACCGGTCGGGGATCTGCCCGCCGCTGTTGAACCGCTCGTCGATGACCAGGGCTTCCTTGTCGAATTGCGGCCCGAACTGGCGGACCAGCTCGTTCTGGCCGTTCTGGCTGGTGTCCGGCACGTAGATATAGCCGGCCCGGCCCTGCGTCGCCTCTTCGACCTTGCGGCGATTGCTCTCGATCCAGGCGAGGTTGCGCAGGCGGAACTCGCTGGACATCGGCTGCACCAGCACGTCGTTGGCGTCGTTGGCGTCCGGCGTGCGGCTGACGGTCAGTCGCACGACCTCGCCGGCCAAGCCCTGGAACGCGGCCCACGGGTCCATCGACGTGTCCATCGGCCGACCGTTGACGGCCAGCAGATAGTCGCCTTCGTTCACTTTCACGCCCGGCGCCCGCAACGGAGAGCGCGTCTCGGCGTCCCACGCGGCGCCCTGGTAGATCTTGCCGATTCGATAGGCGTGGTTCTTGGCGTCCAGCTCGAAGTCGCAGCCGAGCAGGCCGACCGAGAGGCTGTCGGGGCGTTCGATGTCCCCGCCGCTGACGTAGGTGTGCGAGCAGTTGAGCTCGGCGATCATCTCGCCGATGACGTAGTTGAGGTCCTCGCGGTCGACCACGTACGGCAGCAGCGAGGAGTACCGCAGCTTCATCGCCTCCCAGTTCACGCCGTGCATGGCCGGATCGTAGAAGAAGTCCCGCTCGATCCGCCAGGCGTCCAGGAAGATCTGCCGCCACTCCTGTTGCGGATCGATCCAGGCCCGCAGACTGCCGGAGGCGATGCGCCCGTCGCTGGTCTTTTTGTTCTCACCGACGTCGACGATGCCGTAGGCGCCGCCGACGCGGTAGATGATCTTCTTGCCGTTGGCGGAGAGGTCGTAGCCGTCGATGCCGTCCAAGACGGTCTTCTCCTCGCGTTCTTTCAGATCGAAGAACAGCAGCCGGCCGGCCGGTTCGCCGCCTCTGCGGGCCCCCGGCGGCAGGCGTCGCACGAAGAGCAGCTTGCCCTCGACGCAGCGCAGACCGCCGAGATTGCCGGCCTCGATGGGCAGCTCGACCACGCGGCTCTCGATGCCGTCGAAGTCGATCTTGACGGGCTTGGGCTCCTTGTCGTCCCTCTTGGCTTTCTCTTCCTTCTTCTCGTCCGCCGGCTTGCCCTGTTCGGCCTTCGCTTCGTCCTTGGCCGGTTCGCCGGCGGGGGCGTTCGGGTCCTTCGCCTCGTCCTTCTTCTCGCCCTCGCCCTCATCCTTCTTCTCGGGCTCGTCCTTCTTCTTCTCGGCTTCCTTGTCCTTCTTGACCTCCTCCTCGTCGCTCCGCGGCGCCAGCAGGGACGCGGCGTCCTTGCTGAGCGTCACGACGTAGAGTTTGGTCGAATTCGGATAGACCCAGGTCGAGTCCATGTCGCCGTACAGCGGATTGAACTCGCGATCGGACGTGAAGAACAGGTACTTGCCCTCGGCGTCGAAGACGGGGTTGGCCTCGTCGTAGTAGTCGCTGGTGACCTGGCGGGTCATGCCGTCGTTGGAGTCGTAGATCATGACGTTGCCGTGGCGGTTGGCCCCTCGTTTGACGTAGGTCAGCCACCGGCTGTCCGGCGACCAGGAATACGAGGCCATGTCGAACCACTCGTCCTTGTCGACGAACGCGGGCTTTCCGTCGTTGACGTCCACGACGTACAGGCTGCCGGTCTTGTCGCTGAATGCGATCTTCCTGCTGTCGGGCGACCAGACGGGCCGATAGCGAAACGCCAGGCCGTCGTGCGTGATCTGCTTCTCCCGGCCCTTTTCGTCGCCGGGGCGGAGGTACAGCTCGTATTCGCCCGTCTTGTCGGAGAAGTACGCGATGGACTTGCCGTCGGGCGACCAGGCGGGGTCGCGCTCGGCCACGCCGGAGGTGTTGGTCAGATTCCGTATGCTGCCGTGCTTCTCGGGGACGGTGAAGAGTTCGCCCCGGGCCTCGAAGAGGGCCCGTTTGCCGGTGGGCGAGAGCGACCAGCTCTCGATCCGGTTCGAGACGTTCTTGAGTTCCGGCCGGATCTGGGGCAGATCGGTGGGCACCTGGATGCTCAGGGGCTTGGAGGTCTCGGTGTCCAGGTCGAGCAGATGGAGAAGGCCGCCGTTCTCGAAGACGATGGCGTCGGGCCCGATGCTCGGCCACTTCACGTCGTACTCGGTGAAGTGGGTCACCTGGCGGGTCCGCCGGGTCCGCAGTTCGTAGGCCCAGATGTTGAGTTTCTGATGGGCGTCGCGGTCGGACATGAAGTAGATCGTGTCCTGTCGCCACATGGGCACCGCGTCCGTGCCGGCGAAGTCCGTGAACTTCTCCGACGTGTTGTTGACCAGGTCGTAGATCCACAGGTCGCTGGCCATGCCGCCCCGGTATCGCTTCCAGGTGCGGAACTCCGTGGAGATGTACTGGAACGCCATCCGCGTCCCGTCGGGGCTGAAGCTGGCCAGTTCCGCGTACATCAACGGCAGCGGCTCGGGCATCCCCCCGGCCACCGGCTGTTTGAAGAACTGGTTGAACCGCCGGGATGGGCTCCTCATCGCGGATCGGTACAGGATGTTCTTGCCGTCGGGGTACCACTCGACGACCAGGTCGCCGTCGGGGTGGTGCGTCAGACGCGTGGGCGTGCCGCCCTGGGCCGGGATCGTGTAGACGTCGGTGTTGCCGTCGTAGTTGCCGCTGAAGGCGATCGTCGCGCCGTCGGGGGAGAATTTGGGCAGCAGTTCCTGGCCCTTGGGCGAGCTGAGCCGCCGGGCGGTGCCGCCGGTCTTGGGCACGATCCACAGGTCGCCCGCGTAGACGAAGACGATCTGGTCGGCGCTGACGTCGGGAAACCGCAGCATCCGCGCATCGGGGGTATGGGTCGATTCTTCCGTCCCTGCGGCCAGTGCGGCCGCGGAAAACAGCACAAGGGCGACGGACTTCATTGCGTATCTCATCATGGCTCCTACCTCGCATAATCGATGCGCGTACACCGCAAAACGTCGAACGGGCATGGTACCAGCTTCGGGCGGCCAAATCAAGGTTGCGACCGGGCAGTTCGCAGGGCAGATGCTACTGCAAGGGATCGACGACGTGCAGGAAGGAGAAACGGCGAAAGTGAGCGTCGTGGGTGTAGATTCGTCGAATCCCGTGCTCTCTCATGAGAACTGCCGTATGTGCGTCAAACACGAAATTGCCGGCGATGTCCGGCACTTCCGCGGCCACTTCTTTGAACACCTCCTCATGGCGGAGAGTCTCCTGCAAGACTCCCGCTGCGGGGGAAGCGGTTGCGGCGTTGAGAAAGGCCCAAGCGTCTCCGAGAGACAGTGGTTTGGAGAAAACACGCGGATGAGTGGACACCCGAAGGAACTCGTAGATGATGCCCCACGTCAAATACCAAGGTTCGGTCCGCCCCCGGCATTGCGAGAGCAGTGCCCGACAGGGCTCATGTCCGACGGATCGCCGGTCTGCGGCGTAGATTAGGACGTTGGTGTCAACGACGAACACTATTGCCCTTTCATGGCTTCGTAGAGGGCATCGCGGTCGGCCACATCCACTTTTGTAACTCCCATGTCGAACTCGGGCAGCGGAGGGAGCTTCTGGGCTGTCGGCTGTTTCTGCAAGAGCGAACGCAACGCCCTCTCCACGAGTTCCGACATGGTGCACCCCTGCTTGGCCGCCTCCCGCTTGAGTTCCCTCATGACAGAATCGCTGATGTTCAACGTGGTCTTCATATGGAAAACCATACCCAATCGGCGGTCGCTTGTCAAGAGGGGCCTCGGAAGGAGTCCGTCTGGAGTACTTTTGTTTGCCGCAGGCCGGCAATGGGACTATGATGGCCGCCGACGGTTGGGGGCGTCCGGCATGGCGGCCGACGGCGGGTCGGGGCCGCGTGCGACGCGAGCCCCTGTCCAATGACGATCGACCAGGGTCCCCGGAGCAAGCACGACGAACATGGCCTCCAGCA
>JAAYVJ010000464.1 GCA_012517265.1 Planctomycetota bacterium
GTTCCACAAGCGGGCCGTCATCACCGCCACCAACGAAGGCGCCAAGAACGTCCGCAGCTTCTATTATCACGTCGATTACACGGAAGAGCCCAGCCTGCCGCCGCAGACCGCGTACTTCTGCGCCCAGTACCACAACGAGTTTCCCGAAAAGCTGGGCCGGGATTACCTGATCCTCGACGCGGTCGGCCAGGGCCACTACGTCGGCACCGTCATGAGCGCCCGGTCCCGCAGTCCCTTCTGGTTCGGCGAGGGCGACGTGCGGATCTACGTCGACGGCGACGCCAAGCCCACGATCCAGGGCACCGGCACCGAGGACTACTTCCTCATGGCCTGGGGCCTCAACGAGAGCCTCTTCCCCTATTTCGGCTGCACCTACATGAGCTGCGACTACGAGAACCTGGGCACCGAGTACTGCCTCTACCGCTGGCACATCGCCGACCCCATCCGGTTCACGAAGTCCCTGCGCTTCGAGATCGAGCACACCGGCTGGATCACCGGCGACGAGACCACCACGGGCGAAACCGCCGGCCACGTCGAGCGCGAGGACGACATCGCGACCGTCGCCTTCTGGTACCAGGTGGGCCAGCCCAAGCGGTTCACCACGCTGCCCCCGCTGGCGGCCAGGCGGCTCCCCAACCTCGACGTCATCATCGAGGGCAAGACGCTCCTGCCGACCGCCAAACACTCTCCCGGCGTGCTCGAAGTCCAGAAGGGCTACGACTGGACCGGCGACGGCCAACTCCGCTTCATGCCCACCGACGACGAGCCGATCCTGGAGGTCGAATTCTCGATCGAGAAGGCTGAGTATCGGGGCCTGATCCTGCGGTTCACCTACGCCGAGGACTACGGCATCTACCGCGTCTTCCTCGACGGCAAGAACGTCAACGAGCCGGCCGACTACATGGCGGGCCAGAAGATCACCGACTGCGATTTCTACTCGCCCACGCTGAAGGTCAAGGAGAACTACTTGGGCAGCTTCCAGTTCACGCCGGGCAAGCACACGCTCCGGCTCGTCTGCGTCGGCCGCAACCCGCTGGCCAAGGGCCGGTCCGTGGGCCTGGACTCCATTCGCCTGCGCGAGCGATGGCTCAAGCAGCGAAAGCCGTTGCAGTGAGGTCGTTCTGTATCGTCGCCCGATAGGGAGGAATCCAGGATGAGTCCACGACTCTCGACAAGCTCGTCCTGTTCGGCCTGCTGTTCTGCGTCGGGAACTTCGCCGCCTGGATTGCGTACCGGATGCCGAACTTGGGGCAGCTCAAGGGCACGGCGCTCGACAGTGGGCTCAGTGTGTCCGTTGCGCAGGTTCCGTGAGACATGGGTCTGTTGCCCGAAGAGAGAACGCAACTGTTGAGGCAAATCAGATCCAACAGCCTGGGCATACATGATGGCCACAAGGCAGGAAGCGGTACTCCCTGCCATTCTCGTTCTCCATCTTCCATCCTCTGTCCTCATCGTTCCGCCGGTGCTACTTCACCGGGTACGGCGGCAGCGGGGGGATTTCCTTTTCCTTGGTCTTGAGCTCGTCCAGGATCACTTCGATCGCCTTGTTGAGCTGTTGGTCGACGCCGGCGTACTCCTGGGCCGGATCGTTGTCCACCACGATGTCCGGCTCGACGCCCACGCCCTCGATGATCCAGTTCTTGCCTTCCACGTCATAACGCGAGAACTCGGGCTTGTTCAGCGAGCTGCCGTCCAGGAGGGGCAGGGAGCCGCGGATGCCGACCACGCCGCCCCAGGTGCGTTTGCCGATCACTTTACCCAGCTTGTAGTGCTTGAACTGGTAGGTGAACAGGTCGCCGTCCGAGGCGGAGAACTCGTCCGCCAGGCACACCAGCGGGCCGTAGATCATCGCCTCCGGCTCGGGGGCCGGCGCCGTGTTGCGGGCGAACTCGATCATCGCGATCTCCCGACGGAGCCGCTCGATCAGCATGGGCGAGACGTTGCCGCCGCCGTTGCCCCGCACGTCGACGATCAAGGCCTTCTTGCGGATCTGCGGATAGAAGTGCTTGACGAACTCGTTCAGGCCGACCGAGCTCATGTCCGGGACATGGAGATAGCCGACCTTGCCGCCGGTGGCCTTGGTCACCTTCTCGATGTTGGTCTGGACCCACTGGTAATAGTAGAGGTTCTCCTCGCTGTCGGTCGGCACGACGATGGTCTCGTGGCTGCCCTCCAACTCGGGCTTGGAGTTGACTTTGAGCGTCACCTGTCTGCCGGCCTTGTTGACGAGCAGTTCGTAGAAGTTCTTCACGTCCGCGGTCGAGCGGCCGTCGACGGCCAGGATGAAATCGCCTTCGTTGACGTCCACGCCGATCTCCGTCAGGGGCGATCGCGTGCCGCTCTCCCAGTTCTCTCCGCGGAGGATCCTCGTGATCTTGTAGTAGCCGGTCTGTGCGTCGCGGGCCAGATCGGCGCCGAGCAGGCCCATCGCAATCCGTTGGGGCCGGGGGCTCTCGCCGCCGCCGACGTAGGCGTGGCCGATATTGAGCTCGCCGATCATCTCGCCGATGACGTAGGTCAGATCGGCCCGGTGGTTGACGAACGCCAGAAGCGGCTCGTAACGGGCCCGCATCGCGGCCCAGTCCACGCCGTGCATGTTCGGAACGTGGAAGAAGTCGCGCATTTGCCGCCAGCACTCGTTGAAGATCTGCCGCCATTCGGCTCGGCGGTCGAGCTGGACTTCCATCTCCGACAGGTCCAGCGTGTCCTTCATCTCGAACCTACCCTTGGGCAGATCGAGGATCGCGTAGCTGCCGCCGGCGGCGACGAGCATCTTCTTGCGGTCGGCCGAGATCTCGTATCCCTCCGCGCGGCCGAGTTCGGTCTCCTTCTGTTCCTTGAGGTCGTAGAGGCAGAGCTGCCCCTTGCGAAGGTAGTAGACCAGATCGCCTGCGGAACCGAGGTGATGATAGGACGACACGGCGACAGGCAACACCGCGATGCGGTCCCTGATGCCGTCGAGGTCGACCTTGATGGGCTCGGGCTCGGACTTCTTCTTCGCGTCCTTGTCCTTGGGCTTCTCGGCGTCCTTTTCCTTCGTTTGTTCCGGCTTGTTGGGCTCGGCGGCCTCCTTCTTCTCTTCTTCCGCCTTGATCTCGACCTCGTCGCTCTTGGGCTTGAAGGGCGATTCCGTCGACTTGGCCAGCGTGATGAAGTAGACCCGGGACATGTCCAGATACGCGTGGTTCCACTCCGTGCTGCTGTAGATCGGGTTGAAATCTCGCTGCGAGACGAAGAAGACGAACCGTCCGTCGGAGCTGAAGGCCGGGTCCGACGAGCTGTACCAGCCGTCGGTCAGCTCGTGTGCGGCCTGGTCCTGGAGCGAGTAGAGGTAGATCTTGCTCATGCCGGCCACTTCGGCCTTGGCGTAGGCGATCCAGAGGCTGTCGGGCGACCATGCGTAGTCGCGGAACTCCCACTTCTCGGCCTTGCAGACCTCGGTGATCTTGCCGGTCTCGACGTTGATGAACCGCAATCGCAGCGCCTTGTCGGCCCAGAGGATCTTCTTGCTGTCGGGCGACCATGCGATGTCGTACATGTAGACCGCGTCGCCCTTCGAGACCTGGCGGGCCGCGCCTTGGCCGTCCTGCGGGACGACCCAGATTTCATCTTCGCCGGAGGCGTCGGAGACGTAGGCGACCCACTTGCCGTCGGGGGACCACTTCGAGTTCCGCTCGTGCACGCCGGCAGTGGCGGTCAGATTGCGGATGGTCCCGTGCTTGGCGGGGACGGTGAAGACGTCGCCTCGCGCGCCGAGCAGGGCTCGTTTACCGTCCGGCGAGATCTCGTAGTTGGTCACCTTGTCGGCGACGCTGACCAGGCCGCCCCGCCCGCCCTGGAGGTCGTCCTCGATGAAGACGCTCACCTTGTCGCACTGATCCTTCTCGATGTCGTAGCGGTAGATGTAGCCGCCGTTCTCGAAGACGACGGCCTTGTCGCCCAGCGAGGGGAACTTCACGTCGAAGTCGGAGAACCGGGTCAGTTGCCGGGTCTCCTTGGAGTTCGTGTCGTAGACGAACAGGTTCATCCGCTTGTTGTCGTCGCGGTCGGAGAGGAAGAAGACCTTGTCGCCGCTCCACATCGGGATGATGTCCTGGGCGGGGTTGTTCGTGATGTTCTCCGTGGTCTTGGCCTGGAAGTCGTAGATCCAGACGTCGTCGGCCATGCCGCCGCGATAGCGTTTCCACGTGCGGAACTCGCGGAAGACGCGGTTGTAGGCGAGCTTCTTGCCGTCGGGAGAGTAGGAGCAGAATCCCGCTCGCGGCAGGGGCAGTTCGTCCGGCGTCTCGCCCGCCAGGCCGACCGCGTACAGCCGGCCCAGGAAGGCATTGAACGAGTGCATGCGAGATCGGAAGATGATCTGTCGGCCGTCGGGCGTCCAGGTCATCACGATGTTGTTGGGGCCCATGCGGTCGGCGACGTCGTCCCGCCCGAGCGTGGCGGTGTAGGTGAGCCGCTGGGGGATGCCGCCGCCGGCGGGCATGACGTAGACTTCGGTGTTGCCGTCGTACTGGCCGGTGAAGGCGAGGGTCTTGCCGTCGGGCGAGAAACGCGCGAACATCTCGAATCCCTGGTCGTTGGTCAGCTTGCGTGCGACGCCGCCGGTCGAGGCGACGGTGTACAGATCGCCTGCGTAGGTGAAGACGATCTGGTCGCCGTGGATTGCGGGAAACCGCAGCAGGCGGGCCTCGGTCTGCGCCAAGGCAGGGGCGGAACCGACAATGGCGGCCACACACAACGCGAGCACGTGTCTCATCCTGATTCCTCGCTACTGCAAAAGCATCTGATTGGATCCTTCAACCGCTCCTTTGCGAGAAGGAGAACGCATCCTATCAGAACCGGGAGACTCGGTCAAACGTTTGCGGCGACCCTGCGAGGATTGGAGCCGGTGCGGTCTCGGTCAGCCACGCGTCACGTGCGCATCGACGCTCCAGAGGCGCGGGCCAAGAGGCACCCTACGAACAGATCTTGTGGAGATCCGCCAGCGTCAGGCCGTCGAGTCGGGCGACGATCTTGTCGGCTTGCTTGAGCTGCGAAGCGTCGTAGGTGTTGGTCACCGCGACCGTTTTCATGCCGGCGGCGCGGGCCGCCTTGAGGCCCCAGTGCGAGTCTTCGACGACGATGCAGTTGGCCGGGGCGATCAGGTCGGGCCAGCCGTCGTTGAGTTTCTGGAGAGTGAGAACGAACCCCTCCGGGTCCGGCTTGCCTCGATGGACGTCTTCGGCCGAGACGATCACGTCAAACCGGTCCCGCAGTCCGGCCTCTTCGAGAATCAGCTCGATCTCGGGCCGCAGGGCCCCCGAGCAGATGGCGATCGGAACCTGCGCCCCGGCCAGCAGATCGAGCAACTCCCGCACGCCCGCGATGATCCGGCCCTCCGTGCGGGCCAGCCGCTCGAAGACCTTCGTCTTCTGTTGGATCAGGGCCGGGATCTGGGCTTCCTCGATGCGGAGCCGTCCCTCGCCGATCAACGTCTTGAAGCAGTCCTTGTCGGACATGCCGAGGTAGTCTCTGTAGTACTCGGCCTTGGCCAGCTCGAAGCCGTGGGGGGCCAGCACCGCGTTGAACGCGCGGAAGTGCAGGATCTCGGAATCCGTGATTACGCCGTCGAAATCGAAAATCACAGCTCGAAGCATAGGGTCTCAGACCGGCAACGGACCGGTGCTATCCATCCCATCTGTCCTATCGGTCCTACACTTCCGGCACCGGCCCGACCAACGCCTCGTAGTCGCTGAACGTCGACTTGTCGCCCTGTCGGACGAGTTCGGTCAGCGCCTTGATCCTCGGGGCGTTCTTCTCGACGTAGCGGCGGGCCATCAAGAGCTTCCGCTGCTTCATCGGGATCGTCTGGCCGCTTTTGGAACTGCCGTCGCCGGCGATGGGCACGTTCATCTGAACCTTCGTGCTGGCCTGGCCGCAGAGCAGGTATCCGTTGATCAGGTCGATCGCGACGTCGACCAGCTCCCGGCCGTGGAGGTCCATGTACTCGTTGCCCTGCTGCTTGGTGAACTCGATGGCGGCCTGCAACTGTTGCGTGCCCTCGGCCAGCTTGGCCAGCAGATCGCGGACCTGCGGGTCGTAGGGCAGGGCGGCCAGCTCGGTCAGGTATTTTTCGGCGGTTCCGCTGCAGACGCCTCGGACTGCCGCGACGACCTGCAGCTGGCTGGTGCCCTCGTAGATCGTCGTGATGCGCGCGTCGCGGGCATGCCGCTCGCTGGCGTAGTCTCGCATGAAGCCGCTGCCGCCGAGGACCTGGATCGAATCGTAGGCGACGCGGTTGCACATCTCCGTGCAGTAGTACTTGCTCATCGGGGTCAGCATGCCGGCGTATCGCTTGTAGACGCGGGCGTTGTCCTTGAGCTTCTTGGCCGCGTCCTTATCGGCCGGCGGATTGTTCTCGGCCTGGTTGTTGTAGGCGAGGGCCAGATCGACCACTCGCGAAGTGTCGTAGAGCAGAGCGCGTCCGGCTTCGATCGCGATCTTCATGTCGATCAGCAGATCCCGCACGGCGGGCAGCTTTTCGATGGCGACGCCGAATTGCCTGCGGCTGGCCGCGTAATCGCGGGCGATGCGGTAGGCGGCTTCCGCGATGCCGACGCCCTGGGCCGCGATTCCGATTCTCGCGCCGTTCATCAGGGTCATGACGTAGGGCACGAGGCCTCGCTGCCGTTCGCCGATCAGCGTGGCGGGCGTGTTGTCGAAGAAGATCTCGCAGGTGGGCGAGCCGTGAATCCCCAGCTTGTCCTCGAGCCGGCGGATGTGGACGGTCGGGCCGGGCTCGCACAGCAGCAGGCTCAGGCCCATGCCGCCGCTGCGGTCGGGCTCGCTGCGAGCCAGGACCAGGAGCACCTCGCCGCAGCCGTTCGTGATGAACCGTTTGACGCCGTGGAGGAACCAGTTGCCCTGGCTGTCCTGGTAGGCCCTCAGCTTGACGGCCTGGAGGTCCGAGCCGGCGTCGGGCTCGGTGAGCACCATGGCGCCTGTGACCTTGCCCTCGGCGAACAGCGGCAGGTACTTCTGCTTGATCTCTTCGGAGGCGAAGGCGTTGATCGTCTCGGCGATCCCCTGGAGCCCGAAGATGTTCATCAGGGAGGCGTCTGCCCGCGAGAGGATCTCGTTGGCCATGGAGTAGACGAGGTTCGGGAAGTTCAGGCCGCCGAAGCGGTGGGGCAGAGTGAAGCCCATCACCTCCGCCTGGGCCAGCTTCTCGATGTCCTCCGCAATCCCCTTGGGCCGAGTGACCGAACCGTCTTCGTTGAGGGTGTTGCCCTCGCGATCCACGCTCTCGGCCCGCGGCGCGATGAAGTCGGCGCAGAGCTCACCGAGCGAATCGAGCACCATCTCGTAGTTGCGGATCGCCTCATCGACGTTTTGCGGCGCGTAGTCGAACTCCTTCGCGAAGCGATAACCCTCTTCGAACGCGTTCGCCAGCGGCGCCAAGTCGATGTGCCGGAACAAGAAACGGATATCGTCGTTATCTCTGTAGAAATTGCCCATGCCCTATCCTGAGAATCTCAAATCTCAAATTTCAAACTTCAAATCGTGGAACTGCAGACCGCGGGATCAGTCTTTGATTCCTTTTTCCTTGATCGCCCGGATCATCCGGGGGACGACTTCGTTGAGGTCGCCCAGGATCTTGTAGTGTGCGACGCTGAAGATCGGCGCGTCGGGGTCGTTGTTGATCGCGACGATCTTCTGGCTGCCGGTCATGCCCGCCTGATGCTGGATCGCGCCGCTGATGCCGACCGCGATGTACAGGCTCGGCCGGACGGTCGTGCCGGTCTGTCCGATCTGGTGATCGTGGTCAATGTAGCCCAGGTCGACCGCGGCGCGCGTGGCGCCGGGGGCTGCCCCCAGACAGTTGGCCAGGTCCCAGACCAGTCTAAAGTTTTCCTTGCTGCCGACGCCAGCCCCGCCTGCGACGATGATTCGGGCGGCCTTCAGATCGACCTTCTTGGCCCGCGTGTGCTGCTGGAGGATCTCGATCGGCAGGTCGTCCGGGGTCAGAGCGACGCTCTCGGCGACGATCTCGCCTTTGCGCTTGGCCTTGGGCTCGGGCATCGGCATGACGCCCTCGCGGACCGTCGCCATCTGCGGCCAGCGGTCGAAGTTGATGATCGTGGCGATGATGTTGCCGCCGAACGCCGGGCGGATCTGAAACAAGAGGTTCTTGTGGACCTCGCCGGTCTTGGCGATCTCGTGGTCGCCGATCTGGAGGTCCGTGCAGTCGGCGGTCAGACCCGCCTTGGCGGCGCTGGCGATCCGCGGGGCCAGGTCCCGGCCGGCGGCTGTCGCTCCGTAGAGCACGATCTGCGGCTTATGTCTGTGGATGAGGTCCAGGATGACCTTGGCGTAGCTGTTGGTCTGGTAGGCTCCCAGCAGCGGGTCCTCGACCAAATACACCTTGTCGGCCCCGTACTTGATCAGCTTGCTCGCCAGCTTCTGGACGCCGTCGCCCAGCAACACGGTCGCCATCTTCACCTGCAACGTATCGGCCAAGTGCCTCGCCTTGCTCATCAGCTCCAGTGGCGTATCCTCCAGCCGCCCGCCATGTTGCTCGGCGAACACCCACACTTCCCCTTGTCGATTGACTTCAATCATGTTTGACTTCTCGTCGTCCTTTCGTCGTCAATTCCAACTCTCCGTCCACCGAGAGAGAGTATATTACAGGACATTCGTCCTTATGTCATGTCACCTTTGCACAGCCGCCGACGTTGGGGGCTCTGCCCCCAAACCCCCGGCATTTTTCGCTTTGGGCCAGCAGCATGATGCTGACGGAGGCGTTCGCCTCGCCGCTTGCTCTTGCCGCCAACCGGGGTTGCGGGTAGTCTGTGATTGCTGCTGTGGAGGATAGGGTTCTGCTGGCAAGCACCCCGCCCCAGGGCGCGAGCCCGCGGTGCGGGAAGGCGGCGGTCCGGCGGCATGGGCGATGCCGTCAAAACGGAGGCATCGCCTTGCCCCAATGCCGTGCTGCTGGCCCGGAGCGCAAAATGCCAGGGGTCCGGGGACAGAATCCCCGAGAGATTCCGGACACTCGATCTGCGCTTGGTACCGTTGTTGTTCATGCCTGCCTCGCACCGCCGCGTGCCGTAGCGGTCTTACGCGATGATCTTGTCCTGGATCAACTCGTGGATCATCCCGGCGACGCCTTCTTCCGTCGGGGCGATATCCTTGCTCTCCTTGGCGGCCAGCACGACGCTCTGGATGCGATGGACCTTGGTGGGCGAACCGCTCCGGCCGCACCAGTTGAGGTCGGCGTTCAGAGCAGTCAGGTCCCACTGCGGGATGAGCAGGCCCCGTTGGGCCAGGGCGTCCGCCTCTTTCTTGGCCAGGTTCTTGATCGCAGCTTCGTCCGCCGTCGGGTTGGCGGCCTTGACGCTCTGCTCGATCTCCGCCAGAGTCCTGGCGTTCTTGTGCCTCATCATCCGCCGGGCGGCGCTCCCGCGGGGCTCGCCGGCGTCGCCGGTGACGGTCAGCAGCACGGGCAGGGGGGCCCGAACGAGCTGCCAGCCGTTGCCGATGTTCCGTCGGACCGTGATCTTGCGGTCTTCGAGGGCTTCCATCGCCTCGACGTAGGTGACCTGGGTGATTCCCAGCTTCTCCGCCAGTTGCGGCCCGACCTGGGCGGTGTCGCCGTCGATGGCCTGGCGGCCGCACAGGACGATGTCGTAGTCCAGTCTGCGGACGGCGCAGCTCAGGATGTAGCTGGTCGCCAGGGTGTCGCTGGCCGCGGCCCTCGCGTCGGTCACAAGAATGGCCTCGTCGGCCCCGCGATAGAGGGCGTCCCGCAGGATTTTCGTCGCGTTTGGCAGGCCCATCGTGATGACGGTGACCCGGCCGCCGAAGCGGTCCTTGATTCGCAACGCCATTTCGAGGGCGTTGAGGTCTTCCGGATTGAAAATGGCCGGCAGCGCCGAACGGTTCACCGTGCCGTCGTCGTTCATGACTTGGCCGGTGATCCTGTGGGTGTCCGGCACCTGCTTGGCCAGCACTACGCAGTTATACCCCACCTATGGTCTCCTATGCTTGTTGCTCGGTTACGGTTTTTCGAAACGCCATAGTGTACCGGATTGGAGGCCGCGGTCAACTCAAAAGTGCCCGGCGGGAACACTGCGTTTCCGGACGTCGTACAAAAGGTGATAAACCCACGCCGGAAATCCGCCGAAAGAAGGTCCTGTGCACTGTCTTTGCGTGGAAGAATGGTGGAAAAATGGTTTGACTTCGGTGCCGATAACCTCATAATGGCCATCGCGGCGACGGTGGTTTTATCGGGTGTGTCTTTCGGAGCTGAAGTCGAGTCTCTGATCGAAAGGATGCGGCCCCTGGCGTGCCCGGGGGATTGTGAATGAGTACTGAGACCTCTTACGACACGCTGTTCGGACGGATGGCGGTGGATCAGGGGCTCTGTACGGACGAAGAACTCCGCCGAGCCGTACAAGAGTACAAAGAACGCCGCAAGACCGACCCCCTGATGCTCCAGGATCTGATGGTTCAGCTCGGCTATCTCACGGCAGGCCAGGCTGAGCGTCTCAAGACCAGCATCAAAGAGAGCAAGGCCGTCGCCACACAGATCCCCGGCTACAAGATTCTCGGAAAGCTTGGCGCCGGCGCCATGGCCGTCGTCTACAAAGGCAAGCAGCTCAGCCTCAACCGCAGCGTCGCGATCAAGGTCCTGCCGCGACGGTTCAGCGAGAATCCCGAATACGTACAGCGGTTCTACAAGGAAGGGCAGGCCGCCGGCAAGCTCAACCATCCGAATATCGTCCAGGCCATCGACGTCGGCGAGGCCGGCGGATACCACTACTTCGTCATGGAGTATGTCGAAGGCAAGACAATCGCCGACGACATCAGCAACGGCCACATCTTCGGCGAGCAGGAGGCGATCGCGATCATCATCCAGGTCTGCCACGCCCTCCAGCACGCCCACGCCCACGGCCTGGTCCACCGCGACGTCAAGCCCAAGAACATCATGATCAACACGCAGGGCGTCGTGAAGCTGGCCGATATGGGTCTGGCCCGCGAGACGACCGACATCGAGGCCGCCCAGAGCGAAGAGGGCAAGGCCTACGGCACGCCGTACTACATCGCCCCCGAGCAGATCCGCGGCAAGATCGACATCGACGGCCGGGCCGACATCTACGGCCTGGGGGCCACCTTCTACCACATGGTCACCGGTCGCGTTCCTTTCACCGGCGCCGACTCCTCCGAGATCATGAAGCGTCACCTCCGCGAGAAGCTCGTCCCGCCGGACCACATCAACACGGCTCTTTCTGCCGGCGTCTCCGAGGTCATCGAGATCATGATGGCCAAGCGCCGCGAGGACCGCTACAACAATGTCGAAGAGCTGCTGATGGACCTCGAAGCCCTACGCCAGGGCCACCCGCCCATCCAGGCGCACAAGCGGTTCGACGTCTCGATGCTCGAAAAGCTCGAAGACGGCGAGACCGTCGCACTGGACACTGAGACGGATACCGACGAGATCATCACCCGCTACCGCCTCTACCTCCTGATCCTCGGCGCCGTTTCCACGATCTCCGTCCTGATCATCATCGCCATGCTGGTGCTGTGA
>JAAYVJ010000465.1 GCA_012517265.1 Planctomycetota bacterium
CGACCGCCAGGTCGGCGGCGAAAAGGCCCAGTATGTTTACGCCTACGATCTGAGCAGGCGGAAGGAACTGTGGGCGGCGAAGATCGGGGCTGCCCATGACGACGGCCCTCGATGTACTCCGACGGTCGACGGCGGTTTCGTATACGCCATCGGTACGGCCGGCAACGTGGTCTGCATCGCGGCCGACAGCGGCAAGGTAGTGTGGCTTAAGAACCTCCTAAGTGATCTTGGCGGGGCGAGCAATCCTGGCTGGAAATTCAGCGAGTCGCCCCTGATCGACGGCGATCGGCTCCTGTGCACGCCGGGCGGGCAGAAAGCCGTTATGACCGCCCTGAACAAGAAGACCGGCGAGGTGGTCTGGACCTGTTCCATGCCGGACATTGGGGCCAAGGGCAAGGACGAAGCCGGGTACTCCTCCATCGTGATCAGCCACGCCGCGGGCGTGAAGCAGTACGTGCAGTTGACCAATAAGGGCCTCATCGGCGTCTCCGACAGCGGGAAGTTCCTGTGGGGCTACAACCGCGTCGCCAACGGCGTGGCGAACATCTCCACCCCTGTGGTCGATGGGGACTACGTCTTCGCCTCGACCGCCTACAATACAGGCTCGGCCCTGCTGAAACTGTCCCGCGATGGCGAGGGCGTCAAGGCCCAGGAAGTGTACTGGCTCGACAAGAACAAGTTCCAGAATCATCACGGCGGTTTCATCAAGGTCGGGGACTACATCTATGGCGGGCACAACCACAACGCCGGCGAGCCCACCTGCCTCGAAATGAAGACCGGCAAGATCCTCTGGAATGCGGATCAGCCCGGCGGTGGCTCCGGCTCCGTGTTGTATGCCGACGAGGGCCTGTACTTCTTGTACGACGACGGCACTGTCGCGTTGGTGGAGGCGAGCCCCGAGAAGTACAGCCTCAAGGGTACGTTCAAGCTGCCCAGGCGTCCGGGGACAAAAGGGACAGCCTGGGCCCATCCGGTGGTCAACGACGGCAAGCTGTATCTGCGATGGGCGGACGTGCTGTTCTGTTACGACGTGAAGGCTCCGTGACAAACGTGAAGGCAGCGGCGATTCGGGAGTTCGGCGGGCAGTTCGGCAAGATCGTTTTGCAGGGCTCGCGATAGGCGTCAGGGTCGATCGGTGGCGCCCGCCGCGAGCCGATGCGCCAGTAAAGGAAGACTGCACATGGTCACACGGAGAGCGATTTCGGCCGTGGTCTTCGTGGCGGCATTCGCGGCCGGGGCTGTTCACGCCGAGGACGAGCCTTCCGTCGATGCGAATACCCCTCGTACGTTGCCTCAATACCTCCGTTACGCGGAACTTCACAACGCAGGCCTCAAGGCCGCGTTCGAGGAGTGGCGGGCGGCCTTGGAGCAGATCCCGCAAGCCGAGGCCCTAGCCGATCCCACCTTCACCTACAGCTACTTCACGGAACAGCTTCAGACCCAACAGAAGGCCGGGATCATGCAGATGTTCCCCTGGTTCGGCAAGATCGAGGCTCGCACGGATGCGGCTGCTGCGGGTGCGAAGGCCGCCGGGAAACGGTATGAGGCTGCAAGGCTGGAACTCCTCGCTCAGGTCAAAGACGCCTTTTACGAATACGCCTACCTGGGCAGCGCGATTCGCATCGCCCGAGCCAACGTCGAATTGATGCAGCATTTCGAGGAGGTGGCGCGAGCCAAGTACGTCACCGCGACCGCCACGCATCCCGACATCATCCGGGCCCAGATCGAAGTTGCCGAGTTGCAGGATGAGTTGATCGCCTGGGAGCGTCTGAGGGCCCCGACCGTGGCGAGAAACAACGCGGCTCTGAACCGCCCGGCGGATGCGCCGCTGCCCTGGCCGCAGGACGAGCCAGGCGGGGCGGAGCAGGTGGATCGAGCGGAGTTGATCGCCGCTCTGCGGGAGCGAAACCCCCAGCTCCAGGCGGCGGCATTCGACGTCGAGCGGCTCGGGCGGGAAGCGGATCTGGCCAAACGAGACTACTATCCGGATGTCGGCGTGGGCGTCGAGTGGATGGACATGGCCGGCGGCATGGCCGACGGCGACGACGACGTGTCGCTGGGCATTCAGTTGAATCTGCCCATCCGGCGGCGGAGTTATCGGGCGTCCGAGCAACAAGCCAGGGCGGCCGCCCGCCGGGCTCGATATGAACGGGAGCAACTGGCGAACAATCTGGTCGCGCGGGCTGAGCGGATGCTGTACGAATTCGAGGACAGCGGCCGCAAGCTCAAGCTGTACGGCGACGTTCTTGTGCCGAAGGCCGAGGAGTTGGTGGGGGCCTCGGAGGCCGCCTACATCGCAGGGACGATCGACTTTCTCAGCCTCATCAATGCGCAGCGGATGCTCCTCCAATACCAGTTGCAGCAGAAACGCGCGTACGCCGATCGCATGCAGAGGCTGGCGGAATTGGAATCGCTCGCCGGGATGGAGTTGCCCAAACGGGAGGTTCCGAAAGCAGTGAACTGATATCCCACGGCATCAGTATAGATCGCTGACGATGGACGCCGCATGGAGAACCGTATGAGTCGAATTCAGGCTGTGCGACGCGCGATCGCAGGGATACTACTGGTTGGCGCGGGTGTGCTGGCCGGCTATATGCTCGGCGCTTCCGGTGACGCCGGCGCCATGGCCGGGGCGCCTGCTCATGCGGAACAAGGGGCCGTGAAGAGGTGGTATTGCTCGATGCACCCGCAGATCATCCGCGATCGGCCGGGGTTGTGCCCGATCTGCGAGATGGAGCTGATCCCCATGCCGGAGAGCGCGGCGGTGGAATCGTCGCCTCGCGAACTGACGGTCTCTCCGGCCGCCGCGAAGCTCATGGACATTCAGACCTCGCCGGTCGAGAGGCGGTTCGTGACCAGCGAGATCCGGATGGTCGGCAAGGTCCAGTACGACGAAACCCGCGTCAAGGACATCACGGCCTGGGTCGCGGGTCGGCTCGACCGGCTTTACGTCGACTTCACCGGGACAACTGTCCGCAAGGGCGACCATTTGGTATACCTCTACAGTCCTGAATTGGTCAGCGCGCAGGCGGAACTGCTTCAGGCCGCCAGAGCCGTGCAGCGGACGGGGCAGGGAGTCTCGGACTATCTGGCCAAGTCCAACGAGACGACGCTCGATGCGGCCCGGGAGAAGCTTCGACTCCTGGGCCTGACTGCGACCCAGATTGAGGAAATCGAGAAGTCCGGCCGGCCGCTCACGCACCTGACAATCTACTCGCCGATCGGCGGGGTCGTGATCCGCAAGATGGTGAACGAGGGCGCGTACGTTGCGACGGGCACGCCGGTCTACACCGTGGCGGATCTGTCGCAACTGTGGGTGCTGCTCGACGCCTATGAATCCGATCTGTCGTGGATTCGCTACGGCCAGCAAGTGCAGTTCAC
>JAAYVJ010000466.1 GCA_012517265.1 Planctomycetota bacterium
CAGGCTCTCGGCCGTCGGGGCGACATACGCTCCGGCGAGGACCCGGTGCGTCCCTTCGGCGCCGTTGAGGGCCGAGGCCAGGGCGCCGCCGCTGCCGATTTCGGCCAGGGTCAACGTCGCGCCCCGCGCCTCCAGCAGTCTCATCACGTGCGTCTCCAGCGACGTTGCGTCGTCCTGCGCGTAGATGGCGTCGCCGAGATGCTTGACGATCGCGTCCTGCAAGTCCTTGAGTCTGGCCCGATCCTCGGGTGTATCGCGAGGCAGCGAGAAGGTGAAATCGACCCGGCCTCCCTCGAACTGGGACGACGTGACGACCTCGCTCGGCAGGGGAACGTGGTCCTTGAGCGTCTGGTCGATCTGCGACTGGCCCAGCCCGACGAACCGCAGGGTGATCGACGCGCCGGGCAAGCGCGTTCCGAACCGCCTGCTCAGGTAGGGGATCAGCTCCTCACGCACCATCGGCTGCAACTCCCGCGGCGGGCCCGGCAGGGCGACGACCACGCCGGTCTGCGTCTCGAAGACGAGTCCGACCGCCGTGCCGTTGGCGTTCTTGAGGTAGCCGCCCTTCGTCGGCGTCTGCGTCTGACGGCGCAGGTTGGATCGCAGCTCGCCGGTCTGGACGTTGAATCGCTTCGCCATTGCGGCCAGGACGTCGGGATGCTCCTGGATGGGGATTCCGGTGAAGTCGCGCAGTGCCTCGCGGGTGATGTCGTTGTCCGTGGGGCCCAAGCCGCCCGTGACGATCACCAGGTCCGCCCTTGCGGCGGCGAACTTCATGGCCTCCTGGAGATCGGCGGACCTGTCGTCGACGCACATCGAACCGACGCACTGGAGGCCCATCGGCCGGAGGGTCCTGGTCAGGAAGAACGTGTGTCCGTCCGCGTACGCGCCGGAGAGCAGTTCGCCGCCGGTGACCACGATCATGTAGCGAACGGCCGGCTCGGCCGGTTGCCGCTCCGTCGTCTGCGACAGTGCGGCCGACGAGGCCCCCAACAAACACAGGATCGCGATGTGCCCGGCGGCACGGATCGGTCTTCTCATTCGATAGACTCCTGGTACTTCATGGACGCAACGCATGACATCGACTCCAGTTTCCTCCCTGCTCGATCGCGGTGCAAGACCCAAGCGAAAAATGCGAAAAACGGTGGAAATTCCCGACCGGTTGCGAGACAATACCCTCGTGTGCCGTCAACGTGCCGGCGACTGGTTGATACTCTGTTGAGAAAGGGGTGGCGACCGTGAGTGAGCAGATGAATCGACGCGAGTTCCTGGGGGTCAGTGCGGCGGGGGCTGGAGCGGTCTTGCTGGGCACGCAATTGGCGGCGGCCCAGGATCAGGAGGCGAACTGGCCGCCGAAACTGCCGCCGGCCAAGATTTACAAGGTGTTCATCGGCCGGACCGGAGGGATCTACCTGTCCCGGCCGACGGAGGAGGTCGACAAATTCAACCGCTATCTCGCCAACCTGGAGTACAAGCTCGGCGACGTGAAGTTCATCGGCGGGGACATGGTCCCCGATGTCGATGTGGAGAAGGTGCTGCCCAAGCTGGCCGAGGCGGACGCCGTGCTGCTGTTCCACCTCTGCGGCCACGGCGGCGACGCGCCGCTGCAGGCGATGACCAAGATCGTGGACGTCGGCCTGCCGACCGCGGTCTTCTCGCAGCCGTTCAGCGGGCACGGCTGGATGTACTTCCCCGTCTGGCAGAAGCAGGGCAAGCGCGTCATCCTGCTGCCCTCCAGTGACTGGAGCGAACTGGACAACGCCGCCCGCCTGTTGCGGGTCAAGCCCCACATGGCCAAGACGCGCATCCTGGTGATCCGCGGCCCCGTGGGATCGGACGCGGCCTGCTCGGCCGAACAGGTCAAAGCCAAGCTCGGGACGGAGCTGATCCCGGTCACCGTCGAAGAGACCCTCAAGGCCCATCAGGCGGTGAGCATCGAGGACGCCCAGGCCGAGGCGCAGCAATACTGGATCAGCAAGGCCAAGAAGATCGTCGAGCCCACGAAGGACGAGATCGTCAACGCGGCCCGGTACTACCTGGCGGTCAGGAACCTCATGATCGAGAAAGGGGCGCACGCCGTCACCAGCTCCAACTGCATGGGCGAGCCGGCCAAGGGGTGTTTTGCTTTCAGCAAGCTGGGCGACCAGGGGCTGGTCGGCGCGTGCGAGGGCGACATGGACTCGACCCTGACCATGCTCATGTTCAACTATGCGTTCGGCGTCCCCGGATTCATCAGCGATCCGGTCTTCGACACCTCCAACAACGCGCTGATCCACTTCCATTGCACCAGTTCCACGAAGATGGCGGGTCCCGCGAGCAAACGGTTGCCTTTCTCGATCCGCACGCAGACGGACAGCGACAAGGGCGTGGCCCTGGAGGTGGAGATGCCCGTCGGCCAGGCGGTGACCTGCGCCAAGTTCGTCAACCTCGATACGATGGTGATCTCGACCGGCGAGATCTTCAAGATCACCAAGGACGAACTGGGCTGCCGGACCCAGTTCTGGACGAAGGTCAAGGACGCCGACAGCATGTTCCGCAACTGGGGCGCCGGCGTCGTCCAGGGCGGCGTCATGACCCTGCTCCACCGCGTCGTCTTCTTCGGCGACCGCATGCGCAGCGCCCGCGACCTCGGCAGCCTCGTGGGATTCAAGACGGTCGAAGAAGCGTAGGAAGAGAAATCCGAATTTCGAAACTCGAAATCCGAAACAAATTCAAAGGCTCAAAATTCAAAATCCGAAACGAGGGCCCGGCTCGTCATCCTGTCCGGGCCCTCTCTTCTTTCGAGGCTCTCAGGGGTTCGGGGGCAGAGCCCCTGAGACATTCGGGTAGAACAGGCCGAGGATGCAGATCCGGGTTACTTGCGGTAGGTGTCCTTCAGGAGAATCGAGCAGGCCAGGGCCGCCAGGCAGGTGAACAGCAGGACCAGCATGACCATCCGGTATGCGGCGACGGGGTACTGGTCGGATGCGGTCTTGCCGTAGGCGTCGAGGATCGCGCCGAGCACCGGCTGGTAGACCGCGCCGCCGAAGAAGGGGAAGAAGTTGACCACGCCGATCGAGGTGCCCGCGATCTCCAGCGGAAACAGCTCCTTGGCCGTCGTGAAGGCCACGACGACGACCGCGGAG
>JAAYVJ010000467.1 GCA_012517265.1 Planctomycetota bacterium
CACCGATCTCGATCCACCGTTCGCTTCTGATGACGCCCGTGTCATCGCGTTCAATGAGGTGAACGTGCCGGACGCTCTGGAGTGCCTGGACCGTCTGATCCAGTGCGTATGCCGAAGACGTCGACTTGTCGAGGATCACCACCGAGACCGAGGCGAGAACCAGGATCGCCGCGGCCGTTGCCAATTTGCTGTAACGACTTCTCATGGTCTTTCTCCAAATGGAAGCGGGGTTCGTTCTTTCGTTCGCGTGGAAACACTCGATCATTTGGAGCGCGCGCTCTTGACGTTGCGCCATGTCCTCATCGATGCCGGCAAAGTGCGCCGCCAGCGAATCGTCTTCCTGTTTCAGAGCCTGCATGTGGTCCCGGCAGGGGAGGCAGGTTCTCAGATGTTCCTGAAGCTCCTGCTGTTCCTGCTCGGACAACACGCCTGTGACGAAATCCGCAATCCGACTTCTGAATTCACGGCAGTGATCACTCATGGGTACCCCTTTCGGTCAGCAGCCTGTGCAGTTCCTCGCGGGCCGCCCGGAGTCGCTCGTACACCAGGGAAGGGGAGATGTCCAGTTCCCTGGCGACGCTCCCGGCGTCCCGTCGCTCGAAGTAGAACATCGTCAACGGCAGCCGAAGCTTGTCCGGCAGGCGGGCAATCGCGCGTTCGAGGTCGTGATTCTCGTGCGTTGGGCCGCCGGTCGTCGGTTCCGGCTCGATGGGCAGTTTCCTGGCCCGTTTCCGCCGTCGAAGCACGTCGATGCACAGGTTCTTCGCGATCCGCAGAATCCAGGGTTCGAACCGCTCCGCTTGGGCCAGCCCCGGGAGGCTCTGAAACCCCTTGAGCAGGGCTTCCTGGGCGACGTCCTCGGCGTCGTGCACGTTCGCCAGTACGCCGAGGCACAGGGCGAAAATGCGCCGGTAGTGTCGCTGGGCCAGTGTCGCGTACGCGGCTCTGTCGCCTCGGCGGCACTTGAGAAACAACCTGTCGTCCGCATGATCGTTCAATGGAGCTCCTGAACCTGTCGTCCTAATCAAGACGAACGAGGCCCTTCGCGATTCCAGGAAAAACGGTTCGTGCGGATTCTGCCCGGGTTACGGCGTCACTGCGATGAACAGCTCGGCGATGAAGATAAAATCGGAGCTGGAGAGGGACTGATTGTGGGCCTGGACGGCCAGGACGTTCACGCCGGGGACGAGATCGGCGATGTGATCGCTCAGGTCGATCGATTCGGGCGGGCACGGTCCTGTGGGAGTGCCGGAGCCGCAGCAGGCTTCGTGACTGGCGGTGGCAGGCTGGTCGTAGGCTCGTGACGCAGGGGCAGACTGAGCTGCGATTTCGACCCCGTTGAGGTAGGCGACGTAGCCGTCGTCATAATCCATCGTGAAGGCCAGGGCGACCACTCGGGCCGGGTCGTCGATGACGAACTCCCGGCGGGCGTAGACACTGAGGTAGGCGTTCCGCATGTCGGTGAGGTTCGTCGCAATCCGCGACTCGTAGCCGGAACTGTTCTCGAAGCCGATGGGCGTGGGGCCGGAAAGCCATGTGCTGTCGTCGAACGAGAGCGAATTCCAGTCGCCGGGGGGCTGTTGCGTGCCTTTGAAGTAGCGCCACACGTCGCCTTCGACAATGAGGGGATCGGTCGCCGTGCATCCGCCGCTCAAGGCAACCGACCGGAGACCCGTCAATTCTGCGTTCACCGGATCGCTCAGCGTGACGCCCATCGTGCAGAGGCTCTGATCGG
This sequence comes from Planctomycetota bacterium, assembly GCA_012517265.1. Lineage (GTDB taxonomy): Bacteria > Planctomycetota > Phycisphaerae > Sedimentisphaerales > Anaerobacaceae > PLanc-01. The sequence continues at coordinate 1,736 of JAAYVJ010000467.1, forward strand.
CGGGAAGCGGCACGAAGAGGACCGTCCGGCCGGGAACGAATCGCAGAACGCCGCCGGTCACCATCCGACCTGCGGATGCGATCGTGTAGTCCACGGAGACTTCGTTCGTTGCGAAACGACTCAAAC
>JAAYVJ010000059.1 GCA_012517265.1 Planctomycetota bacterium
CAGCGGCGCCTCCGAGGCCCTCAAGCTCTTGCAGCCGCAGATCAAGGGGATTCGCGACATGATGGGTCGCGACAAGATGCCCGGTTCGCTGGAGGTCGCTCAGATCGGCGCCAGTTCCATCGACCGGCTGCGCACGGTCGAACCGTACCTGTTCCCGCCACTGGTGCAGTTCAAAACGGTCGATGCTGCGGACTACGTTCCGAGCGATACGCCGAACGCGACGGCAGGGGAGGACCCGAACTCATGAAAGAGGTGTTCCAGGTCGTCTTTCCCGGGCTCATGCTCATGTGGGTCTGCTTCATCGCCAACGGGGTCTTCGCCGACATCTTCGAGGAGTACAAGGGGCATACGATCGCGAGGCTTTTGGCCGGGGGCGTCACGCTCTGGGAGATTCTGCTCTCGAAGATGCTTCGTTGCCTGGTCGTCTGCTGGATCTGCGAGTTTCTGCTGATCCTGTTCACCGCGATCGTCTTCGGCCTCGCCTGGCGGAACCCTCCCGTGCTCTTCATCGTCCTGACGTCGTTCAACGTCTTCCTGATGGGGACGCTGGCCCTGATCTACGGCTACTCCCGATCCACCGAACTGGCCAACGCGATCACCGTGTTCGTCTTCCTCCTGGCGTCCGTGCTGGGCGGCAGCTTCATGCCCTTCGATCAACTGCCGGCGGTCCTGCGGGCGGTCGGGCGGTGGACCATGATCCGCGTGGGCAACTACGGCATCGAGAGCCTGTTCCAGTCCCGGCCTCTCTGGGAGGCCCTTCGGCCCAGTCTGTGCCTGATGGCCGCAGGGCTCGTCCTGGCCGGGATCGGCGTCACCGTCTTGCGAAAGCGGTTCGAGTCCGGGAGGGTCGTATGAACGTCCTGCGGATCGCTCTGAGCGACATTCGCGTCGTGCTCAAGGACCGCATGGTCCTGGTCTGGTGGCTGGCGATGCCCCTGGCCTTTGTGTTCATGTTCAGCTTCATGGTCCGGGACCAGACACAGGACGGCACGTGGCTGCCTGTCATCAGGCTCGATTCGCACGAGTTGGCGGGTGTTTTCATCGACCAGCTTCGCGCCGAGAAGTACTGGATTGACGTCAAGCCCGCCTCCGACCAGCGTTATGTGAAGGACTGGTCGCAGACCCTGATCGTCCCGGCGACGTTTTCCCAGGACATTCTGGCCGGCAAGCGGGTCGACCTGTGCCTCACGGAAGGCAAGGGCGATCCGGAGAAACGCCTGGCCGCCCAGACTCTGCTGGTCCGCGCCCTGATCCGGTTCAACGCGGGCGTTGCGGCGGTGGACCTCATCGAGCGGGGCTGGTCGCAGGAGACCAAGGACGCCCTGGCCGCCGAACTGGGCAAGGCGCCGCTGCTGTCCGTCGAGAACAAGCAGCACTTCTCGCTCCGGCCGCCGCCCAGCGGCTTTGCCTTCACGCTGCCAGCCTACCTGGTCATGTTCATGATGATGATGACGATCATGTACGGCGGCATCACGCTCGTCCACGAGCGGGCCGGCAAGCGGATCAATCGCCTCGTGGCCGCGCCGGTCTCGATCCCTGAGATCTTCGCCGGCAAGATGCTCGGTCGAATGCTCCAGCCGGCTCTGCAGGGCGGGCTCCTGATCGCCGCCGGCGTGACGCTCTTCGGCGTCAACCTGGGCGACCATCCCACGGCCCTGATCCCGGTGGTCCTGTGCTTCGCCTTCTTCTGCGGGTCCCTCGGTCTGCTGTTCGGAGTCCTGTTCCGCACGGAGCAGCAGGTGAACGGCTTCGGCGTCCTGGCGACGATGGTGCTGGCCGCGCTGAGCGGCTGCTGGTGGCCGCTGGAGGTCGTGCCGCAGGCGTTCAAGACGATCGCCTTGTTCCTGCCGTCGCACTGGGCCCTCCAGGCGTTCCACGACGTCATGTCCTTCGGCAAGTCCTGGCTCGACGTCCTGCCCGCCTGCGCCGTCCTGGCCGCCGCGGGCGCGACGCTCAACGCCATCGCCATCCCCCTGTTCCATCGGGAGTAGAGCCAGTTGCGCCTGTTCGTAGTGACGCCGTAAGGCGTTATCCTGCTTTCCCTCGCGACTCGCGGACACACGACGAGCCGGCCCATCCTCGGCGAAGGCCCGTCCCTGTGCCGAGAGGAGCGTTTGCCGCTGGTACCCCGCAACGCGTCATGACGCCCATGCCTGCGCCGAAATGGCATGTGACTGGTTGTTCTGGCACGCAGGTGGTCTTCTGTGATGGAAAGCGGAAGGAACGGACCGATTCGGAATCCGCCGCCCTGGTGTGGAGTACCGCTGTGCGGCGGGGCGGCGGGAGTTTGACGCGTTGGAGCCACCAGCAGTCGGGGTGCTGCGCACCCTCTCAAACGAGCGTTTCGCTCGTGTATCGTGCTGGAGGCCGCAAAGCGCAAAACTCCCCAGGCAGGCCCGCTTCGGGCACGCATTCAACCCCTGCGGGATGGGAACGTCTCTCTTCTGGCTGGCCGTCTTCGATCTGCCGGAAGACCCGCGTACATCCGCCGAATCAACGTTTCCTGGTTGCCTCGCCCGATGCGTCATGCTATTATTGCCGTGGCAAGAAGAAGGAGACCGGCCGGCGGATGAGCCCATGAATCCCTTTGTGATCTGTGTCAACAACGGGAGTAATCCCGCAAGTCTGATCCTGGGCAAGGTCTACCGCACGTTGCCGGATGCCTCGGCGGAGGCGCATGGAATGATCCGTGTGATTGACGAGGACAAGTCGGAGCCCGACGGCTACCTGTATCCGGCATCCATGTTCGCGCCGATTGAACTTCCGGAAGCGGCGGAGCGGGCCCTGATGGCGGCGGAAGGCTGAATCCTGCATCTGCGTGAGAACGCAAGAGGGCGGCTGCGATTCGAATTCTTGTGTTTGGGAGGAAACGTATGAGTGCGTCGAAATGGCCTTGGGTGGTTCTGGTTGCCGGTGTTCTCCTGTTTGTCATGGGACTTTCGGCCCAGGACGCTGAGCCGCAGCAGGATCAACTCTGTCGCATGCTCTTCGACACGTACATGACGGGAGGCGCGAAGATCCAGACGCGGACGTTCACGGCAGCCTCGCACATCATTGCCGAGCGAGGGAGGCATTCAGGCTTCTGGCGGCACGTGTTGGGAGAACTCCGGAAGAACAACGAGCGCAGCGAATCCGGCTGCGTTCGCGTGCTCGGCGAGATGCTTGAGGTGGACGCGCTCGCCCGCGACGTGATCGAGAGAGAGCAGAACGGCGGGCGAGTGGGCCAGTGGAGACCCTCGGTGTGTCTGGGACCGGAGGTGGTGAGAGAACTCATCACACGCGGCGAGAAAGCGGACAGTTCTCGCGTGGGGCACTACGCCATCGCTCTGGCCCGGTCGAGAGTCCCCGATGCGGCCGATTTCTTTCGGATGACGCTCCGCAATGGCGCGGACAGGTACGACGTGGATACGGCCAAGTTCTATGCGGCGGTCGGCCTCGCCCAACTCGGAGATCCCGCTGGAATAGCATGGCTGATCGCTCAGAGCGACAATCCTAATCTGGATATACGCCACGCGTACCCTCGCGGCATCCGTCATTCGAAGTCAGACACGTACGTCATGCTGGCCCTGCGGCAACTGACAGGACAAGAGGACCTGATGACCCGGCAGGAGTGGGAGGCTTGGTGGGAGCGAGCCGACAGCAAGGCATATCCAAAGAGGCGGGTGGAGATCATGGATCTCTGGTAGGGATCAGCAAATCAAGAGCATGCCTGCGATGTTGACCACCACGGGTCGAGCCATCGCAGGCATTCATCGGTCTTGCAGGGGTTCAATCCACGACGCCTTTCTCCTTCGAGCCGATGATGAAGCAGAGGGTTTTGCCTTCGAAGTCGTAGAACTTGATCATGGCGTTCTGCGTTTCTGACTTGCCGGTTCCGCTGCGGATTTCGACGGGGACGTACCACAGGTCGCCCTCCTGGTAGGGGACGCCGGTGACGGCGACCTCGGTGACCCATTGTCCGGTCTCCTTGGCCTTCTTGATTTGTTCCCAGATTGCTGGCGGGTAGAGGCGGTAGAACAGGTTCAGTCTGCAAAGCGTTGCCTGGTCCAGGTCGACCATCGCCCGGCCGGCCTGCTTGACGATCGCCAGGCAGGCTTCTTCCCGCGTCATGCCGTCGGCGGCGAGGCCGGAATCGGGATCGACCTCGCAATCGACCTCATTTTCCACGACGACCGCGTCGGCCGGTTTCTCGAAGAGGCCCGCCGGCAACTGGTCGTTGTGGCGGATTCCCGCCGAAAAAGGAATCGCCACGGGTGCGACGAGTCTGCTATGATATCCGGCTTTGGAACCGGATGTGGAGCAGAACGCATGAACGCACGATACGGCATGATTTTCGATGTGGACGGGTTGATCGGGGACACAGAGCCGGTCAACGCCAAGGTGACGATCCGCATTCTCGATGAGATGTTCGGTCTCAAGGGCGTCCG
>JAAYVJ010000468.1 GCA_012517265.1 Planctomycetota bacterium
CGCAAGGGCAAGATGCGCCAGCATTCGGCTCTCAAACCGCAGGTCAAGGCAGGGCGATGCGTTCGTTGCGGCGAGTGCCATCGCCACTGTCCGGCCGACGCGATCTCCCTCGACGAGGTTCAGGCGCACATCGACCAGGACAAGTGCATCGGATGCGCCGAGTGCGTGGCGGTGTGCCGGTTCGATGCGGTCGAGTACGACTGGAAACAGGAGAATTCCATTCTGCAAAAGAGCGTGGCCGAGCACGCGATGGGGGTTCTCAAGGGCAAGGAGGGCCGCGCGGTTTTCTTTGATTTTCTCGTGTCCGTGACGAAGGATTGTGATTGCTTTGATCACCCCCATATGCCTACAATAGTCCCGGACATTGGAATTCTCGCGTCGACCGATCCGGTGGCGGTGGATCAGGCGGCGATCGACATGGTGGAGACTCGGGGCGGCAAGAGACTGCCTCAGCTTATCGGAAACAACCGGCTGGACTGGCGGTACCAGATTGAGCACGCGGTCAGAATCGGGCTGGGCCGGGCGGAGTACCAGTTGGTCGAAATAAGCGAATGACGGTGTCGCAAAAGGTGGGAGTGCTATGTCTCTCGGGCAGATCATCAGAAGCAAGCGTGAGCAATTGAACCTGACGCTGGACGAGGTCAGCAATCGCGTGGGATTCTCCAAGCCGTACCTCTCCACCATCGAGACGGGCAAGGTCAAGAACCCGCCCAGCGACGAGTTGCTGACCCGTCTGGAGAAGGTTCTCAAGTTCGAGACCGGCCAGCTGCTGCACATCGCCCATCTGGAGCGGATGCCCTCGGACGTGCGGGGCGTCTACGAGTCGCGGGAGGCCGAGAACGTCAGGCTTCGCCAGCTTCTCCGCAAGCTCACCGAGAAACGAGGCCAGAGCAGTGAGATCAAGGAACTGCTGGCTCAGATGGGCGGGGACTCCAAGGACGGCAAATCCACCATGTCCGCAGGCCGGCTGGTGCCGATCATCAACAAGGTGGCCGCGGGCTACCCGACGGATTTCAACGATTTGGATTACCCGGTGGGCATCGCTGACGACTATGTCCGCTGCCCCGATCTGCACGACCCGAACGCCTTCGCGGTGCGAGTGGTGGGCGACTCGATGGAGCCCCGTTTCCACGAGGGCGACATCGTGATCTTCTCCCCGGCCTTGGACGTACGCAACGGCGACGACTGCTTCGTGCGGTTCACGATGCCGCACGAGACGACGTTCAAGCGGGTGTTCTTCGAGCGCGACAACAGGGTTCGCCTCCAGCCGAGGAACGAGCGGTATTCCCCGACGATCATCGAGGGCAACCGCGTCGACGGCATCTACCGGGCCGTCGTGCGGTACGAGCGGCTCTGAGAGGCCGGACGTTCCCTGCCGGCCAAAGCGGCTCCGGGGGCGGGTCGGTCACTCTATGGTCAGCCATGTCATGCCCCGGGCGGGGACCCGGAGGCGAATGGTCACGTTGTAGCCGCGATCCAGTTCGTATTGAAGGGGCGGTCCCTGCTTCTCCCGGATGGTTGCCGCCTCGGTCAATCCCGTGTAATACAACGGCAGCTTCAATTCCCTCACCGCTTCGCGGTCGCAGGGATTGTGCACGACAGCCAAGCCTCGGACCTTGAGACTGGGATTGACGTGCAGGATGCAATCGATGTCCCGGGCGTCGGGCCGGCGGACGTGGATGACGTCCGAATCCAGGATCGCACGATGCGCCTTGTAGAAATCCACCCATTTCTTGACCACGGACTTGGTCGCATCCGTGTCGTACAGACGCGGTCCCCGATAACAGGCCTGGACGCCCGAGGTGAAGTTCTGGGCCAGGTGCGACTCGTATGCGTCCAGATGTTCGGCCAGCGGTTCGAGCGTCGCGGCTGCTCCGCCGCCCTGGTACTCCGTTAGCGGCACGAACATCCAGCCCATGGTCGGCGCCTTCCACCACGTGCCGTCGTAGATGTTCTGGCGGCCCAGGATGATCTGCCGCTCGCGGGGCAAGGACCAGTTGACCTCGCGGTAGCCCATGCCGGTCTTGTTCGAGCCGGTGAGGAAGTACCAGTCGGGGACGTTCAGATACATGCCGCGTCCGCGGCACCAGTGATAGAAGTCCGCGATGATTTCCCATTGAC